>DATHTG010000108.1:0-3724 GCA_035463515.1 Candidatus Limnocylindrales bacterium | reverse complement strand
TTCCTTTCCTCCGTCCCGCGCCCTGCGACATCGGCGGGAGCCCACTCCCCGCGTGCGCCATCCTGTCGCCGATGGACCTGACGCTGAGCCCGGACCAGCTCGCGCTCCAGGAGCGAGCCCGCCGCTTCGCCCGCGAGGTCCTGCAGCCGCTCGAGGTCGGGTTCGAGACCGCCGGCGGGCGCATCGACCCTGGCGTCGAACGCGAGGTCAAGCGCAAAGCGATCGACGCGAACCTGCACGGTGGCAGTTTCCCGACGTCGGTCGGCGGCCAGGGCTGGACGCTCCTCGAGCAGGTCATCGTCCACGAGCAGCTCGGCCAGGTGACCGGGGGCCTGTGGGGGTTCATCCCGGGCGGCTACAACGCTCTTATCCATTGCGACGACGAACAGCGCCGCCGCTATCTCGACCCAAGCCTTCGTGGAGAGCGGAACGGGAGTTACGCGATCACCGAGGCCGGCGCCGGCTCGGACGCCCGAGCCCTCACGGCCACCGCCGTCTGCGACCCCTCGACGGGCGACTACGTCCTCAACGGGGAGAAGTGGTTCGTCACGGGCGCACCAGACACCGACTTCATGATCTTCCACTGCAACGTGATCGACAGCGACGAGCGCAAGCCGACCCTTTTCCTCGTCGACTACGACACGCCGGGCGTCACGCTCACCCACGACCCGGCCTACATGCATACGTTCGCCGACCGCCACCCGCAGTTCGTGCTGGCCGACGTCCGCGTGCCGCCGTCGGCGATCCTCGGCGGCATCGGCAAGGCCGACGAGCTGACCAACGAGTGGTTCGTCGAGGAGCGCATCCACATCGGCGCGCGTTGCACCGGCGCGATGGAGCGGCTCCTGACCGAGGCCGTCGATTGGGCGACGGAGCGCGTCCAGTTCAACGAACGCATCTTCGACTTCCAGGGCGTGTCGTTCCCATTGGCCGACTCCGCCGCGGACGCCTCCGCCGCTCGGCTCCTCACCCGCGAGGCTGCCGCGCTTGCCGATGCCGGCGCCGACCCGAAGGTCGTCCACGCCAAGGCGTCGTTGGCGAAGCTCTTCGCCTCCGAGGCAGCATTCCGGTGTGCCGACCGTGTCGTACAGGTCTTCGGTGGTCGCGGCTACATGCGCGAGACAGCGGCCGAGCGGTTCTTCCGCGAGCTGCGCGTCGACCGGATCTGGGAAGGCACCTCCGAGATCCAGCGACTGATCATCGCCCGTGCGCTCGAGCGCCGCGGCGTCGACAGGGTCGTCGGATGACGGTGAACGTCGAACTGGTCCCCACGGACGAGCGGACCATCGACCTCCGGCCCGTCTTCCAGCCGACGTCCATCGCGGTCGTCGGCGCCTCAGCTCGGAGCTGGATCGCCGGCACGGTCCGCGACAACCTGCGGCAGATGGGGAGCGCGACGCGCTGCCATTTCGTCAACCCCAAGTACGACGAGCTGCTCGGTCAGCCGTGCTACCCGTCGCTCGAAGCGCTTCCCGAGAAACCCGACATCGCGCTCGTCGCGCTGAACCCGCTCCGCGCGGCCGACGTCACCCGCGCCGCGGCCGACGCCGGCATCCCCGCCGTGATCATCCCCGGCGGCGGGGTCGTCGAAGGCGGGGAGGCCGCGGCCGCGATGCAGGCCGAGGTGGCGCGGATCGCTCGTGAGAACGGCCTCGCCCTCGTCGGTCCGAACTGCATGGGCGTCATCGACCTGACCGCCAACATCGCCACCTACATCGGCGACGTGTCCCCGTACCTGCCGCGCGGCGGTGTGGCCGGCATCGCCCAGTCCGGATCTGTCACTGACGCCTTCGTCCAGTCCGGCTCGCGGGTCGGCTTCAGCCGGATCATCAGCTGCGGCTCCGAGGTCGTCCTCGACGTCTGCGATTACCTCGCCTACTGCCTCGATGATCCGGAGACCACGTCGGTCATCCTGTTCCTCGAGGGGTTCCGACGACCCGAGCGGTTCCTGGCACTGGCCGACCGCGCGCTCGAGCTCGGCAAGCCGATCATGGTCGTCAAGGTCGGGCGGAGCGAGCAGGCTCGCGCCGCAGCGATCGCCCATTCCGGCTCGCTCGCAGGCGAGGCGCGCGTGACCGATGCGGCTCTCGACGCTGCGGGCGTCATCCGCTGCGCGGACCTCGACGAGCTGCTCGAGACCGCGGAGCTCGTCGAGGGCGTGCGCCGGACCGGGCGAAGCGTCGGTCGTGGCCGGACCGGTGTCGTCACGGTCAGCACGGGGGAAGCGTCGCTCATCGCGGATCTCGCCCCGTCGGTCGGACTCGACCTGCCGCCGATCCCGGACGCCGCCCGCCAACGGATCCTCGACGCCCTGCCGACGATGGGCTTCATCAGCAACCCGCTCGACCCCTGGGGCGCCGCGGACGCCGCCACGGCCTACGGAGCGGTCTTCGAGGCGATGGCCGATTCCGGCGCCTACGACGTTCTCGTGCAGGTCCACGACTTCCCGTACAAGTCGATGGAGGCCGAACTTGCGACCGCCGACGAGGTGACGCGTGCCCTGCTCGACGCGACGCGCGACCGTCCGTCGATCCTGCCGGTCTATGTGTCCCTGACCTCGGGTGATCCGCCGCCGGAGACGAAGGACGTCCTGGACGGCCAAGGTGGTGGCGCGCCGTTACTCCGAGGGGCGCGCGAGGCGTTCGGTGCGATCGGCTCCGTTGCCCGATGGGAACGACGCAGGGCGGAGCGCCGAACGGTCGGCCCGTGGCGAGGCAGCTGGCCGGGTCTCGCTCATGACCGGACGGCCTACGGCTTCGATGCGCCCGCCCTGGACCGCGAGCTTCTGCGGCCCGGCCGCTCCCTCGGCGAGCGCGAGAGTCTCGAGCTGCTTCGCCACGTGGGTCTCGCCGTCACGCCGGCGGTCGCTGTGCGCGATGCCGCGTCCGCGGTAGAGGCGGCCCGGCCGTTGGCAGGACACGCGGTCGTCCTGAAGATCGACGCGCCCGACCTGGCGCACAAGAGCGACCTCGGCCTCGTCCGCCTTGGGCTCCGCGGTGACGATGCCGTGCGTGCGGCCGGGGACGACCTCCTTGCGACTGCCCGAAGACACGGGATCGAGCCGCGCGGCCTCCTGGTCGAGCCGATGGCCGAGGCGGGCGTCGAGCTCATCGTCGGGGCGCGCAGGGACGCGTCGTTCGGACCGTGCGTGATGGTCGGTCTCGGCGGCGTCCTCGCCGAGGTGCTCGACGATGTCGCGATCCGCCTTGCCCCCGTCACCCGCGACGTGGCGATCGACATGCTCGAAAGCCTCCGAGGCGCACGCCTCCTCGAGGGCGTCCGTGGGCTGCCGCCGGTCGACCGCGAGGCGCTCGCCGACCTCATCTTCGGCGTCGCCGCGTTCGCGGCGGATCGTCCGGACGTGCTCGAGATCGATCTCAACCCGGTCATCGCGACGGCGGACGCGGCCGTCGCGGTCGATGCGCTCGTGGTGGTGGCGACCGATGCCTGACGAACCGGTCCTGCTGACGACCGCGACCGACTGGGGCGTCCGATTGACCCTCAACCGGCCGGACAAGCTGAACGCGATCTCGGCTGAACTGCGCGAGGCGCTCGACGCCGCGCTGGTCGATGCCGCCGCGGATGATCGCGTCCGGGTGATCGCGATCGCCGGTGCCGGCCGCGCGTTCTGTGCCGGGTACGACCTGTCAGAGGCCTTCCTGCCGACGGCGTGGTCGTGGCGCGAGGTGCTCGCGAAGGACGTCGCTGCGACGCTCGCGATCCG
>DATHTG010000107.1:0-2773 GCA_035463515.1 Candidatus Limnocylindrales bacterium | reverse complement strand
GAGAAGCTGATGCTGTTCGCGATCGCCGCGGCTATCGGCGTCTTCCTTCTCCTGCAGGCTGCCTTCGGCAGTACCCGCCTCGCGATCCTGTCGTTCCTCACGCTGCCGTCGGCGCTCGTCGGCGGCATCCTCGCCGCGTGGATCGGGACCGGCGTGATCTCGCTCGGCTCGCTCGTCGGGTTCTTCACCGTCCTCGGCATCGCGGCCCGGAACGGGATCATGATGATCAACCACTTCCAGCACCTTGAGAAGTACGAGGGTATGGAGTTCGGGCCGGCACTGGTCATCCGTGGCGCCCGTGAGCGGCTGGCGCCCATCCTGATGACCGCCCTGGCGACCGGCCTGGCGCTCGTCCCGCTGGCGATCGCCGGCGACCTGCCCGGCCACGAGATCGAGCACCCGATGGCGATCGTGATCCTCGGCGGGCTCGTCACGTCGACACTGCTGAATCTGTTCGTCGTCCCGTCGCTCTACCTGCGGTTCGGGCGGCCCAAGCCGGCCTCGCCGACGCCGCCCGCCCCCGCCTCGACGGCGACCGCCTAGACCACCTGGCTTGGAGGCCGGTGCGCGGTCAACGCCGCCGGCCGCCCCCGAACAGCGTCCCGAAGATGCCCCGGATGACGTCCTGGCCGAGTCTCGAGCCGACGACCTTGCCGCCGGTCCGGATCGCGGTGTCGATCGTCCGCTGGCGAGCACGCGCGTCCGCCGCCGCTGCCTTCTCCGCCGCTCGTCGCTGACGCTCGGCCTCCCTGGCAGCACGCTTCTGGGCGGCCTCGATCTCGCGTTGCTGGCGGGCGACCTCGCGCGCCTGCTGGGCCGGCGTCATGTCGTTGAGACCGCCGGAGGTGGTCGGGTCGAGACCGGCGCGTGTAGCCGCCTCGACCGCCGCCTGGCGTGACGCCGCGATGCGCGCGGTGATCCGCTCGTGAGCGCTGTCGCGGTCGACCGTGGTGCCGTATTTCGACTGGAACGGGCTCGCGGCGACGATCCCCTGGAACGTGGTCTGGTCAACGGGGGCCATCAGTGAGTCCGGCGGCAGCAGCCGGGTCGCCGCCAGCGGCGTCGGGATCCCGCGCGGTGACAGGACCGTCACCAGCGCCTCGCCGATGCCGAGCGAGGTGAGCGTCTTCTCGACGTCGTAGAACTCGGTCGTCGGGAACGTTCGTGCGGCCTTGCGAAGCGCGTCGGCGTCCTCGGGCGTGAACGCGCGAAGCGCGTGCTGGATGCGGTTGCCCAGCTGTGCCAGGACCGATGACGGGACGTCGCCGGGCACCTGTGTCACGAAGTACACCCCGACGCCCTTCGAGCGGATGAGCCGCGCCGTTCGCTCGATCTGGTCCATGAGCGCATCGGACGCATCGTCGAAGAGGAGGTGCGCCTCGTCGAAGAAGAAGCACAGCTTCGGCTTGGGCAGGTCGCCAGCCTCGGGCAGTCCCTCGTACAGCTGTGCCAGCATCCAGAGCATGAACGTCGAGAACAGGCGGGGCTGATCCATGACATCGGACAGCTCGAGGATCGAGATGATGCCCTGACCATCCGGCGTGGTCCGCAACAGGTCGTGGACATCGAACTCCGGCTCGCCGAAGAAGACGTCAGCGCCCTCCTGCTCGAGCACGACGATGCTCCGCAGCAGCACCCCGACCGAGGCCGACGACATGCCGCCGTACTCCTCGAGGATCGGCTTGCCGTCGTCGGACGACAGGAACTTGAGCGTCGTGGCGAGGTCCTTGAGGTCCAGGAGGGGCAGGTCGTTGTCGTCGCAGTACTTGAAGATGAGCGCGAGGATGCTGGTCTGCGTCTCGTTGAGGTCGAGCACCTTGCCGAGCAGCAGCGGTCCGAACGAGTGGACGGTCGCCCGGACCTGGGCGCCGAGCTTGCCGGTCAGGGACAGGTACTCGACCGGGTGGCCGGACGCCTCGAACGCCCAACCCATCGAGGTGACGCGGTCCACGATCTTGGCGTTCGTGCCGTCGCCCGGCGCCGCGAGGCCGGTCAGGTCGCCCTTGATGTCCGCGACGAAGACCGGGACACCCGCCTTCGATAGCTGGCCGGCGAGGAGCTGCAACGTCTTCGTCTTGCCCGTGCCGGTGGCTCCGGCCACCAGCCCGTGGCGGTTCAACGTCGACATCGGCACGGCGACCCGCACGTCGTTGAAGAGCGCACCCTCGTGCATGGCGCTGCCGATGATCAGGCTCGGCTCGCCGAACTCGTAACCGGTCGCTATCGCGTCGCGGAACGCCTGGTCCATGGAACCTCCGGGCGGCGTCGAGGACGTCGGGATGCGGGGGAGCGCAAGCGTATCATCGGGCCTCCGACCGGCCATCAGGCCGCCCGGCACTCGAGGAGGCGACCGGGGTCGGCCACGCGCTGATCCTCGAGTGGGTCAACCACGCGGATCTCATGCGCATCGACGGCGTGGGTCGGAGTATTCGACCTGCTCGAGGCCGCCGGCGTGGACTCCCCGGCCGAGCTCGCGCGTCGCGATGCCGCGAACCTCGCAACCACGATCGATGAGGTCGTCGCCGCCCGACCGAACATCGTCCGGCGAGCGCCGAACGAGAAGGAGTTGCAGGACTGGATCGACCAGTCGAAGCAGCTCGAAGGTGTCGAGCACGAGACGGGCGACGTCGACGTGCTCGGAGTTCCGAAGGAGATCTGAGGAGGGCCGGCGCGGTCAGGCGTCGGGACTCGGGTAGCTCCCGAGCACCCGGGTCATCGTCGTCACGCCGCGGACCTCGTCGAGGGCGGCGGCCATCGCCGGCTCCGACACGTC
>DATHTG010000106.1:0-1637 GCA_035463515.1 Candidatus Limnocylindrales bacterium | reverse complement strand
CGCGCGCCACGTCGTCGGTGCAGTAGCCATGGGCGGGGTCGGGCCGGGACCCGATCGCATGCTGCATGATCCCGATGTCGTCGCTCAGGCGGTCGAGGTGCGCCCGGCTGACGGGATGGAGCGGTGCCCGGTCAGGCATTGAGTGCCATCGCCGCCAGGCCCGGGCGAGGCTCGGCCAGCGACCCGGGTAGCGTCACCCGCGCGAACAGCCGGCGATAGTCGGCACCGACCGCGGACCAGACCATCCCGCGACTGTACTCGTGGGCCCGGCGGCCGATCGCGGCCCGAAGATCGTCGTCGCCGAGGATCGTGGTCAGGGCTCGGGCCAGGGCCGACGGGGATCCCGCTGGAACGAGGATGCCGCGACCGTCGGCGAGCAGCTCCGTCGCGTAGGTGTACGGCGTCGAGATGATCGCGCGGCCGGCGCCCATCGCGTACGAGAGCGTCCCGGACACGATCTGGTCCATGCCGGGATAGGGCGTGAGGAACGCGTCCGCCGCCTCCAGCCAGCGCGTCAGCTCGACGCGCCCGACGAATCGGTCGACGAACCGGACGTGCTTCTCGAGGCCGAGTCGCCGCACGTGGGCGACCAGTCCGGTTCGGTACGCCTCGCCCTCCGCGCGGAGCAGCTCGGGATGGGTCGCCCCGACGATGACGTACAGGACCGACGGGTGGGCGGCCACGACCTCGGGAAGTGCGTCGAGCGCGAGATCGTACCCCTTGCCCGGACCGAGCAGGCCGAAGCTGAGGATGACGGCGCGTCCGGCGAGGCCGAGGCCGGGCTTGACCGACTCCGGGTCGACGAGCGGCAGGTCCGGCACGCCGTGGGGAATGATGTCGAGGCGATCAGCATCGACGCCGTACGCGCTCGTCAGGAGGGCCGCGGCGGACCTGGACATCACGACGGTCGCTCGGGCGCGCCTCACGAGCTCGAGCAGGACGGCGCGCTGTCCCGCCGTCGGGCTTCGCAGGACCGTGTGGAGCGTGGCGACGGCCGGCACGCGGAGTGATCGGACGAAGTCGATGACGTGGGCGCCGTCGTCGCCACCCCAGATTCCGTACTCGTGCTGGATCGACACGACGTCGACGCACCGGTCGAGGGTCTTGGCGACATGCGGGTAGTCGGCCGGTTCGTCCCGCCGGATGCGGTGGTGAACCTCCAGCGGGTAGGGCGATGGCTGGCCCGCGGGGTGCAGGGCGACGATCTCGCGATTCCCGGTCGCCATGGCCAGGTCGTGGGTGAATGTCGCGATCCCGCAGCGACGGGGCGGGTATGTGGAAACGAACGCGGTCCGCAGGATGGGGCTGCTCCTCTCGTTCGCGAATGCGCCCCGGGGACGGGAGGCGGCGTTCGCGCGTCGGGCAGTCGTGGCCCACGTCCGAGCGGTTCGGTTGGGGACCTCGGTCCCGGGATTCCCGGGGCGGCCCGCCGCAGGCGGGCCGCCCGATGGGCTAGGCGGATCGCACCTGGATCGCGCGCGGGCCCTTGGGGCTCGTCTCGATCTCGAAGACGACGTGCTCGCCGCCGACGAGGCGGTCGAAGTCGATCGAGGAGTCGAGGCCGCCGCGATGGAAGAAGTAGTCCTTCTCATCGTCCGCGGTGATGAAGCCGAAGCCGCGATCGGCGACGACCTTCT
>DATHTG010000105.1:0-7551 GCA_035463515.1 Candidatus Limnocylindrales bacterium | reverse complement strand
GCTGTCACGCGGTGCCGCCATCGGCGATCACGATCAGTTCATCGGTCTGTTGAACCGGGCCATGCGGCTCCTCGCGGTCGTCATGATCCCGGTCGCCGCGCTGGCCGCGATCCTGCGGACCGAGACGGTGGCGCTGCTGTTCGGGGGCTTCGAGGCGGCCGCGATCCGACTCACAGCGGACACGTTCCTTGCGTTCCTCGTCGGCGCTCCGGCCCACGCGGTCATCGCGGTCCTCGCCCGGGCCTTCTACGCGCGGCAGGACACCGTCACGCCCGTGCTCGCCGCGATCGGTGCAGTCGTCATCAACACGACGCTCGCCGCTGCCCTGGTCGGCCCCTTCGGTCTGCCGGGCATGGCGTTCGCGATCGCCGTCGCAGCCTGGCTCGAGGCCGGAACGCTCACGGTGTTGTTGCGCCGACGGGAAGGGCCGCTCGGGCTTGCGGCCGTCACCTCGGTCGCGACCCGGACATTGGTGGCGACGGCGCTCGCGGCGCTCGTCGGCGTCGTGACGCACCTCGCCATCGGGCCGACGCTTGCGCCCGACCCGGCGGCGCTCGGTCGCGCCGGGATCGCGGGGATGGCCGCCGTCATCGTGCTCGTCTCGATCGCGTACGGGGCGGTGTTCGTCGCGTCGGCGCTCGCCTTGCGCGTGGCGGAACTGCGCTCTATCGTCGGGATCATGGTCGACGCGCTCCGCCGACCCCGCCCGGCGTGACGGCTCCGGTCGACACCGACGCCTGGGACGCGCTCGTCGAGTCCAGCGATCCCGGTTCGTATCTCCAGCTGAGCGGCTGGGCCCAGGTCAAGGCGGCGAACGGCTGGTCGTCGCGGCGGCTCCTGGCGTCCGATCGGGTCGGCGCACAGGTGCTGGTCCGGCGTCCGAGGCCGCTGCCGTGGGCGTTCGCGTACGCCCCGCGAGGACCGCTCGGCGGCGAGTGGACACAGGACGACATCGCGGCGTTCACGGACGCGGCCCGGACGGAGCTTCCGCGTCTCGCCGGTCGTGTCTCGCATCTCCGCATCGACCCCGAGGTCGAGATCGACGGTCCGCACGATCCCGATGGCGCGACGCGCCGCGCATTCGCCGCGAACGGCTGGCGACCAGCGCCGCCGATCCAGCCGTCATCGACCCGAGTGATCGACCTGCGGCCCGACGAGGAGGCGCTGTGGGGCGACCTCCGGAAGAAATGGCGGCAGTACGTCAACAAGGCGCGCTCGGCGGGCGTCGTCGTGGTCGATGCCGAGGGTGACCGTCTCAGCGAGTTCTATCGCATCTATCGCGACACCGCGCACCGGGCGGGGTTCCTCATCCGGACCGAGGCAGCGTATCGCGACGTCTGGGACGCGTTCCGGCCGTCAGGCCGGGCACGACTGCTGTTCGCGCAGGCGAGCGATGGCGAGCCCCTGGCGACGCTGTTCCTGGTCCGCTCGGGAGGGCGTGTCGTGGAGCCATACGGCGGCATGACCCAGTCTGGCGCTGACACGCGCGCCAACTACCTGCTCAAGTGGGAGGCTATCCGCTCTTCTCGCGAGGCCGGTGCCGAGACCTACGATCTGTGGGGCCTCGCGACGGGTGGCATCGCGCATTTCAAGACCGGTTTCGGGGGTCGTGAGATCCGCTACATCGGCGCTTGGGACCTGGTCCTCGATCAGTTCGGTCGCCGGGTCTACGGTGCGGCGGTCACGGCCCGCACCTGGTGGGCGCGCCGGCGTCACGGGCTCAGCGGTGGCGGCAACGCCTCGGCGTTCCCTGGCGAAGGCGCCGACTGACCGCCGCGCCGATGACCACACGCCCGCGTGAAGCGACCGCCGCCGAGCTTGCCGATTGGGATCATCGGGCCGTGCGGGCGCCGGGCGGCCACGTGTACCAGTCGACCGTCTGGGCCGACCAGCGAGCCCGACTCGGCTGGTCTCCCGTGTTCGTCATGCTCGACGACGATCACCCTGCGCTGGTCCTCACCCGGCCGTTCCCGGTCGTCGGTGGTTCGAGCGCCTATGTGCCGAGAGGCCCGATCGTCGACCCCGACGATCCGACCGACGGCGGCGAGGCCGCGGCCGAGCGCGTGAACGCGCTGGCGAACTGGCTCGTCGAACGCCGTGTCGCCGTCGTCGCGACAGACGCCGAGGTCCCCGCGGCGGACGTCGCGTACGGGTCGAGCATGCGACGGGCCGGCTTCCACCCGATCCCTGAGATCCAACCGTCCCGCCACCGCGTCAGCCTGGCACTCGCACAGGGCACCGACGACGAGGCGGTCCGAGCCACGTTCGGAAAGAGCACCCGCCAGCGGATCTCCGGCGCCGAGCGCGACGATGTCGTCGTGGAGCGTCACGACCGCGGCGGCTGGCAGGGGATGGACGGCCTCTTCGAGCGACCTCGTCGCCAGGCGGACGAAGCCCTCGACGCGTTCGCGACGCTCCTGGAGGGCACGGGAGAGCGGCGAGGCTTCCGATTCGGGCCGCGCGATGTCTTCATCGACTGGTGGCGGGCAGCGCTCGATGCCGGGATGCTCGTCTTTCTCGACGCCCGCGACGGCGGCGAGGACAGCGGTGACGGCCGATCCCTCGGCGGGCTGATCCTGTACCGCCATGGCAGTCGGCTGTCGACGGTCCACTCCGGCGACCCGCCTGGTGTCCGCGAGAGCCATCCGGGCGTGATGCACCTCCTCCGCTGGAGGGCCATCCAACTCGCGATCCGCGAGGGCTGCGACGAGATGGACCTCGGCGGCGTCGATACCGGGCCCGAGCACGAGGAGCCGGGCGAGGGCCACCCCATGGCCGGGCTCTACGAGCACAAGCGCTCGTTCGGGGCGAGCTGGGTCGCGATGACCGGCGCGCACGAGCGGGTGATGCGGCCGTCGCGCTACGCGCTCGGGCGCGTCGCAGCTCGTCTCGATCGCCTGGTCGGACGATGAGCCCCGTCGCGACGACGCGTCCGCTCGGCGAGCTGGTCGACCGCCTCACTGCGGAGTCACGACTTCGCGGGACGCGGAGCGCGGGTCGCCCGGTGGCGACCGGGGGTGTGGCCGCCGTCCAGGTGACCGGCGTCACGCACGATTCGCGCGAGGTCCGGCCGGGCATGCTGTTCGTGGCCATCCCCGGGCTGCGCGTCGACGGTCACGACTACGTCCCTCTGGCGTTGGAGGCCGGCGCGGCGGGTGTCATCGTCGAACAGCCGGTGGCTGGGGTCGCCGCGCCACAGCTGGTCGTGGATGCGGCGCGACCGTCCCTCGCGAGCGCGGCCGCGTGGTGGTACGGCGACCCGTCGCACGAGATGGCGGTCATCGGGATCACCGGCACGGACGGCAAGACGACGACGTCCTATCTCGCCGTGGCGGCGATGGAGGCGGCCGGTATGCAGACCGGGATGATCGGCACCATCGCCACGCGGATCGGCGGCGTCACGGACGACCACGCGGAGCACGCGACGACGCCCGAGGCGCCCGAGTTGCAAGCCACGCTCCGGGCGATGGCCGATGCGGGTGACCAGGCGGCGGTGATCGAGACGACCTCGCACGGCCTCGCGCTCGACCGCGTCGGGAGCGTCGCCTACGACGTCGCGATCCTGACCAACGTCACCCACGAGCACCTGGAGCTGCACGGGACGTGGGAGGCGTACCGCGACGCGAAGCTGTCGCTCTTCGACCGGTTGCGCCTCGCCCGACGCGTCACGAAGCCGCACCCCGTTCGAACGACGGCGATCGTCAACCTCGACGATCCGTCGGCGGGGCTGTTCGTGGGCACGTCCAGAGATGCCGGCGCCCGGGTCATCACGTACGGGACCGAACCGGCCGCGGACGTGCGGGCGACCCGGATCTCGGAGGACGCGGGTGGTCTCCACGCCGCGGTCACGATGGCCTCCGGCGAGGCGACGGTCGACCTCCGCCTGGCCGGCCGATTCAACGTGCATAACGCGCTGGCCGTCGTCGCGCTCGGTGACGCCCTGGGGCTCGATCCCGCACGCGTCCGCGACGGACTCGCGCGCGTCGACGTCGTGCCCGGGCGCATGGAGCGGATCGACCTCGGACAGCCGTTCGGTGTCGTCGTCGACTTCGCCCATAGCCCGGCGTCGCTGGCGACCGTCCTGGATCTGCTGGCGCCGAGCGCGGCGGCCCGCGGCGGCGGGCTGATCGCGGTCTTCGGGTCGGCCGGTGAACGTGACACGGCGAAGCGTCCGCAGATGGGCCGGATCGCGGGCGACCGGGCACGTCTCGTCGTCGTGACCGACGAGGACCCGCGCGGCGAGGACCGTGAAGCGATCCTCGACGAGATCGCCCGAGGCGCCGAGGCCGCCGGTCGACGCCGGGGTCATGACCTGCTCCTCATCGCTGATCGTCGCGAGGCGATCGCGGCCGCGTTCGAGGCCGCGCGACCCGGCGATATCGTGCTGCTCGCGGGGAAGGGCCATGAGCGCTCGATCATCGGCCCCGATGGCGAGCGGCCGTGGGACGAGCGCAGCGTCGCGAAGGAACTCCTCGAAGCGCTGGGTCACGCTCGCGACGGGGTCGCTCGACCCTGATCGAGCGGGACCCGCTGCTATCCTTGCCGCCCATGGCCGCCACACGAGGGAAGACCGGATCGACCGCATCCGCCACGTCGACGACGAGCGCGGAACGAGCGTCCGCGCCCGCACGCCACGCGGCCGCTTCCACGACAGCCGCCTCGTCCGGCTCGACGGCCCAGACCCCCGCCAAGACGGCGGCTCGCAGAGGGCCACGCCGGACGGTCCCCTCGCGTCCAGGGCTCCAGGAAGGCTCGGACCTCGAGGCACTGCGGACGGCGCTCAAGGCGTCCGTCGCTGAGCACCACCCGACCGCCGATCTGGCAGGCGTCGACCGGGCATTCGATCTCGCGGTCGACGCACACGACGGCCAGAAGCGGGCGACCGGCGAGCCGTACGTCACCCACCCGATCGCCTCGGCGCAGATCCTCGCCGAGCTCGGCATCGATCCGGTCGCGATCGAGGCCGCGTTGCTCCATGACGTGCCCGAGGACACGGAGTACAGCCTGACCGACATCGAGGAGCGGTTCGGCGCCGAGGTCGCCCACCTCGTCGACGGCGTCACCAAGCTGTCGCGGTTCTCGACCCACAGCCACGAGCAGCAGCAGGCCGAGAACATCCGGAAGATGCTGCTCGCGATGGCCGAGGACATCCGCGTCGTCCTCATCAAGCTGGCCGATCGGCTCCACAACATGCGGACGCTCTACGGCCTGCCATCCGACAAGCAGCTCCGGATCGCGCGTCAGACGATGGAGATCTACGCGCCGCTGGCCGAGCGCCTCGGGATCTGGCAGATCAAGTGGGAGCTCGAGGACCTGGCGTTCAAGGTGCTCGAGCCCGAGCGCTTCCGGGAGCTCGCACGGCTCCTGGATACGCGCCGGAAGGGCCGCGAGAGCTACATCGACCGGGCGATCGCCGACCTCCGGCCCCGACTCGAGGCCGCCGGGATCGAGCCGGACCTGCAGGGCCGACCGAAGCACATCTTCAGCATCTGGAAGAAGATGCAGCGCAAGAGCGCGGAGTTCGGCGAGATCTACGACGTGTATGCCATCCGCGTCCTCGTCGACGAGGTCCGTGACTGCTACGCGGCGCTCGGCATCGTCCACAGCCTGTGGCGCCCGATCCCGGGCCAGTTCGACGACTACATCGCCGTCCCCAAGAACAATCTCTACCAGTCGCTGCATACGGCGGTGATCGCGCTCGACGGCAAGCCGCTCGAGATCCAGATCCGGACGCACCAGATGCACCAGGTGTCTGAGGTCGGCATCGCCGCCCACTGGCGGTATAAGGAAGGCACGAAGTCCGACCGCGAGTACGACGCCAAACTCGCCTGGCTGCGCCAGCTGATGGACTGGCAGCGCGACGTCTCCGACTCGGACGCGACCGAGTTCGTCGAGGGCATCAAGCTCGATATCTTCCAGGACCAGGTCTTCGTTTTCACCCCGAAGGGCGATATCAAGGACCTGCCCGCCGGGGCGACGCCACTCGACTTCGCGTACCGCATCCACACTGACGTCGGGCACCGCACCATCGGCGCGAAGGTCAACAACCGGCTCGTGCCGCTCGACTACCGGCTCAAGAACGGCGACATCGTCGAGATCGTCACGACCAAGGGCGAGCACGGCCCATCACGCGACTGGCTGAACGTCGTCCGCACGTCCCATGCCCGCGAGAAGATCCGACAATGGTTCAAGCGCAAGGATCGTGACGAGAACATCGTCCACGGCCGGGAGTCGCTCGAGCGGGAGCTCCGTCGCCTCGCGCGCACGAACATCGGCGCCGTCGGCCAGGACAAGATCCTCGAGGTCGCGAAGCTCCTCAACTACGAGTCGATCGACGACTTCTTCGCGGCCATCGGCTACGGGGCGATCGGCGCGCAGGCGGTGGTCATGCGCCTCGGCGTGGTCGACGACGGCCAGAGCCAGCTGCCGACCGTCGCGCCACCCGCCCAGCTCGTCCGGACCGGCGGTGTGCGGGTCAAGGGTGTGGGCGACCTCCTGGTTCGGTTCGCGAAGTGCTGTCACCCGATCCCGGGCGACCCCATCGTCGGATTCATCACCCGCGGCAAGGGCGTGACCGTCCACCTGCGGTCCTGCGGGACCGTCGCCAACGAGCGCGAGGTCAGTCGGCTGATCGAGGTCGAGTGGGAGGCCGCGCCGGCCCAGACGTATCCGATCGCGATCCGTGTCGAGGCCTACGACCGGACAGGGCTGCTCAACGACATCACGCAGGTCGTGGCCGAGAACAAGGTCAACATCGTGGCCGCCAACGTCGGCGTGAGCCAGGACCACACGGCGGTCGTGACGGCGACGCTACAGGTGGCGTCGGTATCACAGCTCGCCCGCGTCATGAGCCGCATCGAGAATCTCAAGGATGTGATCAGCGTCCAGCGCGATCTGGGGTAACGCCCCGGGCCACTGGGGAGGTCGGGAGGGGTATGACCGACATCTCCGCCATCGACGGGGGCGCGACCGACCACGGCCTGGCCGGATCGGCCGGGCTGGCACGGCTGGGCGCAGCGCTCGGCGTGGTGGGCGTCGGCCTGGCGATCGTGATCGTCCGGCTCGGGACCGCGGGGGATCAGCGCTTCCGGGTCGGCCTCGACGTGGGAAGCATCGCTCCCGTCATGACGACGCTCCTGTTCCCGCTCGTCGGGGCGCTCATCGTCCAGCGTCGCCCGACGACGCGCGTCGCTTGGCTGATGATCGCGATGGGTACCGGGCTCGGCCTCGGGTTCGTGACATACGGCTACGGGGCGATCGGGTTGCCACCGCCGCCGGTCTACCCGCTGGCGTTCGAGGCGATCGTCATCTCGCAGTTCTTCATGGTGCCCGTCCTCGCGACGTGCACCACGCTCCTCCTCCTGCTCTTCCCGACCGACCATCTGCTCGACCCGCGCTGGCGATCGGTCGCTGTGCTGGCGTGCGTCGGGCTCGTCGCGTACATGATCGGGTCATCGTTCCATCCTGGGCTCGTCGGCGACTCCAACTTCCCGGGCCTGGTCAATCCGATCGGCCTCCCCGATGCCTTCACGCCGCTGTGCGACGCGCTGC
>DATHTG010000104.1:0-8711 GCA_035463515.1 Candidatus Limnocylindrales bacterium | reverse complement strand
CGCCGAGCATCTGGTCGCGGTCCAGCTGGCGGCGAAGAACAAGATGGAATTCGCGATGGCCGTGAGCTACGGCTCCAGCCTTCAGGTCGCGCTGTTCGTGGCGCCGGTCCTGGTCATCGTCGGCGCCCTGCTCGGCCAGCCGATCGACCTCGTCTTCACGCCGCTCGAGGTCGCCGCGGTCGCGGCAGCGGTCGGCATCAGCGCACTCATCGCCCTCGATGGCGAGTCGAACTGGCTCGAGGGCGCCCTGTTGACGCTCGTGTACATCATCCTGGCGATCTCGTTCTTCGAGGTGCGATAGGCGAGGGGCACGCGACGGCAGGACGGGAGGGAGACGCCCCGCCGCCGCGTGGGGGAGGAGAGTGTCAGGTCAGGCCGCGGCGCCCTCGGCCTCGTCCTCGGCCGCGGACTCCTCGTCGCCGTCATCGGGGACTGCCTCGGCGGACTCGGGGATCGGCTCGGTCGGCGGCGCGTCGCCGTAGCGCTCGGCCTGCACGGCGAGCGACTCCGCGGCTTGCTGCGCCTCGTAATCCTTCTTCCGTCGACCCGACAGCATCTCCACGTGCGAGGCGACGACCTCGGTCTTCCAGTGCCGCTGGCCCCGTTCGTCGTCCCAGGACCGTGTCTGCAACCGGCCCTCGATCGCCACCTGCTGACCCTTGCCCAGATACGTGCCGGCGATCTCGGCCAGGCGGTCCCACGTGACGACGTTCGAATACTCGGCCTTCTCGCGGCCGCCGCTGAGGAACTCGTTGCTCGCGACGGTGAACGTCGTGACCGACTTGCCACTCGCGAGATTGCGCATCTCGGGGTCACGCGTGAGGCGACCCGTGAGGAAGACCTTGTTCACGGTCTGATCTCCTTCTCGGTCGGCCGGATGCTCCGGTCCCGACCCTGCGTCCACGGCGGGTCAGCCGGACGCTAGCGAGGAGGTCTGCATCGCCACGTATCGGTGGCTTGCCCGCGGCTCAACGGCTGCGCGCTCTGGCCGGTCGTGCGCGTCAGACAGGAGGGATGAGATCAGCCGGCTGCCGAGTCCGTCCGGCGGCCGCGCGTCGTCGACGGGGAGGGTGAGGTCGGCGGGAACGTCGGCACGACCTGCGGCGCGGGACGAGCCAGCCCGATCACTCCGTCCGGGGCCATGGTCTGCGATCCGGTCGCCTGGGCATCCCCACCCGAACCGTCGCCCGTCGCGCGTCGCTTTCGAACCGGCCGCGACGTGGCGGGGTCCGGGAGCACGAGCGGACCGCCACCATGGGCTGCGCCCGAGGCTGCGATCGCCTGGACCGTCGGATCGGGCTCGGGCGCGTGGTCGGCGTACAGATCGCAGAACAGCTCGACGAGCTCCGGGTCGAACTGGGTGCCGGCGTGCCGGCGCAGTTCGGCGATCGCCTGCTCGTGGCTGATCGCCCGCTTGTACGGCCGGTCATTGATCATCGCGTCGTAGGCGTCGGCGATGGCCACGATGCGAGCGCCGAGCGGGATCTCATGCGCGCGCAGTCCGAACGGGTAGCCGTGGCCGGCATACCGCTCGTGGTGGTGAAGGATGATCGGCACGGCGTCCTTGAGCGCCGCCGCCTGCTCCAGGATCACCTGCCCGATGCGCGGATGCTGGACGACCGTCCGCCACTCCGTCGATGTCAGCGCGGTCGGCTTCTCGAGGATCTCCTCGGGGACGGCGACCTTGCCCACGTCATGCAGCAGGGCGGCGACCCGAAGGCGGTCGATCTCGGTATCGGTCAGCTGCAGCTGGCGCCCGATCGTCACGACGATCGACGCGATGAGCGCCGAGGGCTGGCCGCGGTAGTGGGGCATCGGGGCCAGCACGGATGCCAACGCCGCAGTGGCGGCATCGCGCGCCTTCTGGCCGATCTCGACGGCGCGGGCGCGACCCGCGGCCGAGATGGGCGCACGTGGCACTCGGGCATCATCGTCTGGCTCGGCGAAGACGTACGTCTGGTTCCGACCGAGCGACTTGGCCGAATACATCGCGGCGTCGGCGTCCCGGACCAGGTTGTCCATCCGGAGCTTGTTCCCGGCGCCACCCGCGATGCCGATCGAGATCGTGACCGCGATCTCCGGCGCGCCTTCGACGGCGAACCGCTGGCGGCCGACGAGCGCGCGTAGCTTCTCCGTCAGGACCGCGCCTTCCTCGATGTCGGTCTCGGTGAGGATCAGCATGAATTCCTCGCCGCCATAGCGGCCGATCATGTCGGACGCCCGGAGGTTGGCCGAGATCGCCTGCGCGACACCGCGCAGCACCACGTCGCCGACGGCGTGGCCGTACGTGTCATTGACCGACTTGAAGTGATCGATGTCGACGAAGGCGACCGACAGGGGACGGCCATAGCGGGTCGCGCGCTCGACCTCGGCGAACAGTGCCGCGAGCAGCGACTGGCGGTTGGCGACCCCGGTCAGCCGGTCGTAGGTCGCCCGGTCGTTGGTGTCCACGAGCGCGGCAGCGATGTCGTTGACGGCCCGCCCGAAGCGCTGCTCGAGCGCGGTACCACGCGGCTGGACGTAGCCGGTGTAGTCACCGGCCGCGATCCGTTCCGCGGCCTTGACGAGGTAGTCGAAGCGGCAGCGGAGGTGGGCGCTGACGAGCATCGTCGTCAACGCGACGCCGACGAGCGCTGCGACGAGCGACGTGACGAGTGGCTGGACGTGGGTCGGGACCCACGGCGACAGCAGTTCAGGGGTGAGCATGAGCAGGATCCCGACGCCGACGGCAGGCGCGAGCACCAGGATCCCGAGAAGACGGGCCACGCGGCAAGTCTGGCGGTGGCGGCCCCGGACCCGTAGCCGACCGGTGGTACCCCTTTGCGCCAACGGTGGTACCCCGCCGTGGGCTCTGGCAACGCTCGCGGCGACGCCTTCGGCGGGTGGCCGCTGCTATACTCCGCCAGTCCTCGACCGCAGCGGGCCCGCCCGCGAACCAGGAGGTCAACGATCGCGCGACAAGGGCGCATCGGCCGTCCCGTGAGGAGGTCGGGCGACCGCCGGACAGCGTTCCACCGCGGCGTCGGTGGCGCGACGAGGGAGAGGTCTATCCGGGTCCCAGACCAGATGGTCGGGGCCTTTTTCATTGGGCAGCGGACACCTCCACCCATCGCGGCGTTGCCGCCTGCGCGTGCTCGATCGCGCACATCGCAGGGCGCTCGCTCGCAGGCTCGTCGGCGCCTTCCGCTGGGTTGCCTGTCCGCTGCCTCGATGGAAGGATCGAACTGATGCCGGCGACCGTCATCGTCGGCTTGCAGTGGGGCGACGAGGGGAAGGGCAAGACCACCGACTTCCTCGCCGAGCAGACGTCGATGGTCGTCCGCTACCAGGGTGGCGACAACGCCGGCCACACGGTCGTCCGGGGCGACGAGGTCTTCAAGCTCCGGCTGACCCCGTCGGGCGTGCTGTACCCGCACATGACGTCGGTCATCGGCAACGGCGTGGTCGTCAATCCGCTGACGCTCATCGACGAGTTCGACATGCTCACGGCGCGTGGCATCGATGTCGCGCGCGTCCGCGTCAGTCGCAGCGCCCACGTGATCATGCCGTACCACGTCGCGCTCGACCGGGCGAACGAGGCGCGTCTCGGGGGCGCCGCCGTGGGGACGACCGGCAGGGGGATCGGCCCGACGTACGCCGACAGGGCATGGCGGCTCGGGCTGCGCATGGAGGACCTGCTCGACCGCGCCGTCCTGCGCGAGCGGCTCGAACGCGTCCTGCCGGACAAGAACCTGCTGCTGGGCTCGATGGATGGTGAGCCGTTCACGGTCGACGGGCTGGTCGACCAGGCGAGCGGCTGGGGTGACCGGCTGCGGGATCACCTCGACGACACCACGTGGCTGGTCCAGGGCGCACTGGCGCGCGGCGAGAACGTGCTGCTCGAAGGCGCTCAGGGCACGCTGCTGGACCTCGACCATGGCAGTTACCCGTACGTGACGTCGTCCAACCCGGTGGCCGGTGGTGCCTGCACCGGTGGCGGGATCGGCCCGCTCCAGGTCGACGAGGTCATCGGCGTGATGAAGGCCTATTCGACGCGCGTCGGGTCCGGGCCCTATCCCACCGAGTTGCTCGACGGCGTCGGCCGGGGCATCGCCGAGCGGGGCAATGAGTACGGGACGGTGACCGGTCGTCCACGACGTGTCGGCTGGTTCGATGCCGTCCCGCTCCGGTATGCGGTCGCGGTCAACAGCGTCAGCTCGATCATGCTGAACAAGCTCGACATCCTGTCCGGCATCGACTGCCTGCGGATCTGCGTCGCCTACGAGATCGATGGCCGGCGCGTCGACACATGGCCGTCGAGTGGCGCCGCTCTCGCACGCGCGACACCGATCTACGACGAGTTCCCGGGCTGGTCCGAGCCGATCCACGGCATCCGCTCGCTCAGCGACCTCCCGGATACCGCGCGGCGCTATGTGTCGGCGCTCGAGGAGCATGCCGGGGTCCCGATCGTGCTGGTCTCGGTCGGGCCCGAGCGGACCCAGACGATCGAGCGCGCGTGGCGGTCGATGCGCCAGCGTCAGGTCGTGCCCGCATGAGCGCGTCCGGGCTCGTGATGCCGACACGTGTGCTCATCGTCGGCGCGGGGGCTCGCGAGCATGCGCTCGCGTGGAAGCTGAGCGTCGAGCCGGGCGTCAACGAGGTCACGGTCGCGCCCGGAAGCTACGCCATCGGTGCCGAGCCGCGTGTGCGCGCGCTGAAGGACCTCGATCCGCTCGACGCCGAGCGGGTCGTCTTCGTCGCGAAAGCGATCTCGGCCGAGCTCGTCGTGATCGGACCGGAGGCGTCGCTGGCGGCCGGGGTCGCCGACGCCCTGCGCGATGCGGGCATCGCGGTGTTCGGTCCGAGTGCGGCGGCCGCCCGGATCGAGTCGAGCAAGGGGTTCTGCCACGACGTCGCCGGCGCGGCGGGCGTGCCGATGGCCCGCGCGGCCGCGTTCCAGGCCGGCGAGCGCGGGCCAGCGGTCGCGTTCGCAAGGCAACTCGCGGCCGAGGGCCGAGGCGTCGTCGTCAAGGCCGACGGCCTGGCGGCGGGCAAAGGCGTCACGGTCGCCGCCGACATGGATGAGGCGGTGTCGGCGATCGATGCAAGGATCGCGACCGACGCGATCGTCATCGAGGAACGACTCGATGGCCGCGAGGCAAGCCTCATCGCGATCTGCGACGGCAAGGACGCACTCGCGTTGCCGTTCGCGCGCGATCACAAGCGGCTCGGCGACCTGGACGCAGGCCCGAATACCGGCGGCATGGGTGCCTACAGCCCGCTCGAGGATCTTCCGGACGAAGCGGCCGACGAGCTCATCGAGCGGTTCCATCAGCCGATCCTCGCCGAATTGGCCCGCCGCGGGACACCGTTCCGTGGCGCCCTCTATGCGGGGCTGATGCTGACCGCGGACGGACCGGTCCTCCTCGAGTGCAATGCTCGGTTCGGCGATCCGGAGACGCAGGTGATCCTGCCGCGACTCGCCGCGCCGCTCGGGCCGCTGCTCCTCGCCGCGGCGAAGGGCAAGCTCCGGTCAGCGATCAACGCGCTCGGCGTCGACGGTCACCGAGCCCCATCGATGCCGGGTGCGACGCTCGGGGTGGTCCTCGCCGCGGCGGGCTATCCCGACGATCCGCGCCGCGGCGACCCGATCGAGGGTCTCCATTCGGCGCGAGTCGCCGGCGGACTCATCTTCCACGCCGGCACCGCTCGGGACGAGGATGGCGGCTACCGCACGGCAGGCGGCCGAGTGCTGACGGTCGTCGGACGAGGCCCCGACCTCGCTGCCGCCCGTGAGCAGGCCGAAGGGGCCGTCGAACGCATCTCGTTCGACGGGCTCCAGCGGCGCCACGACATCGGCCTCCTGGCGATCCTGCGGGCTTCCGGGTCGGCGCTGGGGAGCGCCCGGTGATCCGCCGCTACACGCTGCCGGAGATGGCCGCGATCTGGTCCGAGGCCGCCCGCTTCGAACACATCCTCCAGGTCGAGCTGGCGGTCGCTCGGGCGCAGGCCTCGCGCGGCGTCATCCCGGCGGCCGCCCTCGAAGCGATCGAACGCAAGGCGACGGTCGACGTCGACCGGATCGCCGAGATCGAGCGGACGACCGACCACGACATCATCGCGTTCGTCAGCCAGGTGGCAGAGTCGATCGGACCGGAGGGGCGCTACCTCCATCTCGGCCTGACCAGCAGCGACGTCGTCGATACCGGGCTCGCGCTCCAGCTGCGGGCCGCCGGCGCGCGCCTCCTCGACGACGCCGATCGGCTGATCGACGTCCTCGTCGCGCGCGCCCGTGCGGAAGCCGACACGACCATGATGGGCCGGACCCATTCGGTCCATGCCGAGCCGACGACATTCGGGTTGAAGGTGGCGGGCTGGGCATTCGAGATCGACCGCGGTCGGCGTCGCCTGGCGACGGCCGTCGACGAGATCGGGACCGGCAAGATCTCCGGGCCCGTCGGGACGTACAGCCATCTCGACCCGGACATCGAGGCGGAGGTGCTCGCGGCCCTCGGACTCCACGCGGACTCGGCGAGTACCCAGATCGTCCAGCGCGACCGGCATGCCGCCCTGCTGACGGCGATCGCGATCCTCGGTGGCGGGCTCGAACGCATCGCGACGGAGATCCGCAACCTGCAGCACACCGAGATCGGCGAGGTCCAGGAGCCGTTCAAGGTCGGCCAGAAAGGCTCGAGCGCGATGCCCCACAAGCGCAACCCGATCCTGGCCGAACGGATATCCGGGCTTGCACGACTCCTGCGTGGCTACGCGCAGACGGCGCTGGAGAACCAGCCCCTCTGGCACGAGCGCGACATCAGCCACTCGAGCGCCGAGCGGGTCATCCTCCCGGACGCGACGATCCTTCTGGACTACATGCTGGTGCGCATGACCGGGCTCATCGAGGGACTGGTGGTCCGGTCGGAGCGGATGCGCGAGAACATCGCCCGCGGTCTCGGTCTGCACGCCAGCAGCCGCGTGCTCGTCGCGCTCGTCGAGAAGGGTGGCGTCGGGCGCGACGAGGCGTACGCGATCGTCCAGCGCGCCGCGCTCCGGGCGGCCGATGAACGCGCGCCGCTGCGCGACCTTCTGGCCGTCGACCCGGTCGTCGCGCAGAAACTGCCACTCGCCGCTCTGGACGCGTGCTTCGATGAGGCCACATTCCTGCGCAACGTCCACGAGGTCATCGCACGGCTCGACACGCTGACGACGCGGACGACGGCATCCGCGACGGCACCGACGCCGTCTACCGAGGCGACCCGTGCTGACGGCTGACCGCTTCGTCCGCTCGGGAAAGGTCCGCGACCTGTACGACCTGCCCGATGGTCGCCTCCTGATGGTGGCATCAGACCGGATCAGCGCGTTCGACGTCGTGCTGCCGACCGGGATCCCAGACAAGGGCCGCGTCCTGACCGGTCTGTCGCGCTTCTGGTTCGCCGAGACGAGCGACATCGTCCCGAACCACCTGCACTCGGTCGCGGTGGACGACCCGGATCTGCGTGGGCGGTCGATGATCGTCGAGCGGGTCGAGGTGATCCCGTTCGAGGCGGTCGTCCGAGGCTTCCTTGCCGGGTCGGGCTGGAAGGGCTACCAGCAGACCGGGCACGTGTGCGGGATCCGGCTCCCACGGGGTCTCCGGGAGAGCGACCGGCTGCCAGAACCGATCTTCACCCCAGCGACGAAGGCGGAGCAGGGCGCCCACGACGAGAACGTGTCCTTCGACGCGATGGCGGACGCCATCGGCAGCGACCTCGCTCGCCGCGTTCGCCGCGCAGCACTCGAGCTGTACGCCGCGGCGATCGGCGTGGCGGCACGGGCCGGCATCCTGATCGCCGACACGAAGTTCGAATTCGGCGTACGACCGCGGACCGGCGAGCTGCTGCTCGTCGACGAGGTCCTGACACCCGACTCGTCGCGCTTCTGGGATGCGGCCGCGTACGAACCGGGTCGTCCGCAGGCGAGCTTCGACAAGCAGTACGTCCGCGACTGGCTCGAGGCGCAGCCATGGGACAAGACCGCGCCGGGACCGGAACTGCCGGACGCCATCGTCGAGGGGACGCGCGAGCGATACATCGCGGCCTTCGAGCGGATCACCCGCGCCAGCTTCGATCGATACCTCAGGGAGGACGTCATCGCCCGATGAGCAGCCACCGTTTCGCCGTGAACGTCACGCCCAAGCCGGGCATCCTCGATCCGCAGGGACGGGCGGTCGAAGGCAGCCTCGATCACCTCGGGATCGACGGTGTCCACGCCGTGCGTGTCGGTCGACGGGTCGAGTTGACCGTCGACGCCGCCGACGAGGCCGCCGCTCGCGACGTCGTCGAGCGGCTGGCGTCGGAGCTGCTGGCGAACCCTTTGATCGAGGCGTATGCGATCGAAGCGATCGGGGCCGTCGCCTGATGCCGGTCCGCATCGGCGTGGTCGTCTTCCCGGGCAGCAACTGCGATCGCGACACGCTCCACGGGCTCGATCTGGCCGGAGCCGAACCGATCGCCCTGTGGCACGAGCAGGCGACGCTCGACGGTGTCGCCGCGGTGATCCTGCCCGGTGGGTTCGCCTACGGCGACTACCTGCGAGCGGGCGTGATCGCTCGGTTCAGCCCGGTGATGCGTGCCGTCGAGGCGTTCGCCGCCGGCGGCGGACTCGTACTGGGGATCTGCAACGGGTTCCAGGTCCTGGCCGAGGCCGGCCTCGTCCCGGGTGCCCTGCTGCGCAACCGCGGTCTGCGGTTCCTC
>DATHTG010000103.1:0-1598 GCA_035463515.1 Candidatus Limnocylindrales bacterium | reverse complement strand
TCGCCATCGGCACGCCTGACGTGTCGGAGGAGTCGGTCATCGCGGTGGGGCCGGAGAGCCAGCTCGGCCGCGTCGAGCGCGCCGTGGCCCGGGTGCAGATCTTCGACACCGCGATCGACATCCAGCGCCAGGTCGACCTCGTGCCGGTCGACGTCGATGGCGCCGAGGTCGACTCGGTCGAGCTCATCCCCGCCACGGTGACGGTCGAGATCGACGTCCGCGCCGTCGAGACGTCGAAATCCGTACCGGTCCGGCCGCAGACGACGGGGACCGTCGCGAACGGGTTCGAGATCACCACGATCACGGTCGAGCCGGCGATCGTCACCGTCTTCGGCATGCCCGAGGATCTCGCGGCGGTCGAGGAGATCAGCACGCGTCCGCTGAGCATCGACGGCATCGCGGCGACGACCAGCCTGGAGGCGCGGCTCACGCTCCCCGAGGGCACGCGTCTCTCGGCGGATGTCGACGAGGTGGTCGTCACCATCGAGGTCGAGCCGCTGCTTGCCACGCGTACGCTCCTCGTCGGCGTCGTGTGCCGGAACGCGGACGGCAACCTTGCCTGCCTCCCGCTGCAGGACCAGGTGGCCGTGCTCGTCAGCGGTCCCTCGGCTGCGCTCGCCGACGTCGCCGCGGGGGACCTCTCGGTCGTCGTCGACGCCGGCGGCCTCGATGCCGGCCAGCACCAGCTCACGCCCACCGCGTCTCTGCCCGACGGCATCGAGCTCGAATCGGTCTCCCCCGGATCGGTGTCAGTCCTCCTCCAGGCGCCGGTGACGCCTTCGCCCGCACCCGGCTGATGGGACGCCTCTTCGGCACCGACGGGATTCGCGGTATCGCAAACGAGGATCTCACCCCGACGCTGGCCTATGACCTGGGTCGCGCGGTCGGCCACCTCATGGACGGCCACGGGCGGAGCGTTGTCGTCGGCCAGGACACCCGGCGCTCGGGCGACATGCTCGTCGCCTCGGTGGCCTCCGGGCTCGCCTCGGTCGGGACCGATGCGCAGCTGCTCGGCGTGGTGACCACGCCATGCCTCACCCACGTGGCTGCGGCCGGCGGCCATCCGGCGGGCATCATGGTCTCCGCGTCGCACAACCCGGCCGAGGACAACGGCCTCAAGGTGGTCTCCGGCGGTCGCAAGATCGACGACGAGGTCGAGGACCAGCTCGAGCGGCTCATCTTCCAGGCGGAGGCGCTTCCCGGGAGGGGGAACGCCGAGCTGGGCCGCATCGTCCGGGACGCGTCGCCGGTGGCCGGCTATCGGAGCCACCTGGCCGAGGCGGCGGGCGACGCGCTTCGCGGCCTGCGCGTCGGGCTCGACTGCGCCAACGGCTCGGCGTCCGCCATCGCCCCGGAGCTCTTCGCCGAGCTCGGCGCGGAGGTCACCATCCTCTTCGCCGAGCCGGACGGCACGAACATCAACCGCGATTGCGGCTCCACCCACCCCGAGACCCTCGCGGCGCGGGTGCGCGACGACGGACTGGACCTCGGCTTCGCCTTCGACGGTGACGCGGACCGGCTCATCGCGATCGACGAGCGCGGCGGCCTCGTCGACGGCGACGGGGTGATGGGAATCTGCGCCCTCGAGCGCCTGGCGG
>DATHTG010000102.1:0-14078 GCA_035463515.1 Candidatus Limnocylindrales bacterium | reverse complement strand
AGGTCATCGAACGTCGCACTGACGGCGTCCGGATCGGTCGAGTCGAGGAGCCGCAGGTCCAAGTAGCCGTCGGTCGTCCCGAAGGTCCGGTGCAGGACATCGGGAGTCAGGCTGCTGCCACCCATCCCGGCTATCACGGCTGTCGTGAAGCCGGCGTCCACGATCGCGTCGCCGAATGCTTCGAGTGCGGCGACCTTGTCGGCGAAATCGACAGGGGCGTCGAGCCAGCCGAGTCGCTCGGCGATCGTCCTGCCGACGTCCGGATCGTCCGTCCATAGGGATACGTCGCGATCGAACAGACGGGTGGCCCATCCGCCGTCCCGTGCCCGTTGCACGCTCGCCTGATAGGCGGGCTCGGCGTCGCCGAGCTGGAGCGTCGGGGCCTGGACGGCGGACGAGACAGGGTCGGTCATCTGGCCTCCGAAGGATAGTCGCGGAACATCCATGGTACGTCGCCACGTATGCACGGGCGGTGCGTCACACTGCTTGCGATGCGGGGGCGACGACTCGCTGTCTGGGTGATCGCGTCGCTGGCGCTCGGATGCGCGCCGGCGCCATCACCGTCCCCGTCACCATCGGTCGCTCCCGTTCCCGTCGATGCCGTGCCGTGGCCTGACATCGTGTGGTCAGCCGTCGATGGCATCGCCTCGGCGGAGCCTGGCCTGGGCGAGCAGGCGGTGGCGGTCGCGGCCGGGACGAAGGGCTTCGTGGCCGTCGGCTATCGCGAGACCGAGGACGCGCGGGTCGGACTCGTCTGGTCATCGGCAGACGGCTCGAGCTGGTCCCAGGCCGGGCCGACCGGCACGTTCGACGACGTCGAGATGCTCGACGTCACCGCTGCACCGGGTGGTTTCGTGGCGCTGGCCGTTGGGACGCTCGGCGCCGCGGCAGAACGCCCGCACCCGATCTTCTTCCGTTCGGCCGATGGCGACGCCTGGGAGCGACTGATCGACGTCCCGGGCTCGGATGGCGCGTATCCGCTGGCCGTGACGGGCGGGGCGAGTGGCGTCGTCGCCGTGGGCAGCGACAGCGACGGTCGAACCGTCGTGTGGCGGTCCGACGACGGGCACACGTTCGACCATGTCGTCATCGACGACCCGTCCATCGCGGCGCTGACGGACCCGCAGGCGATGGGCGATGCCTACGTCGCGCTCGGATCCGAGGACCGGCCACCCGTCCTCTTGCGCTCCGGCGATGCCCGGGCCTGGACCGACAGTCCCATCGACCCGGCGCCCGAGGCTATCGCGAGTCGACTCGCCGCTGGCGAATGGGGGTACCTCGTCCAGGGACTGTTGGACCCAGGCTGCGACGTGACGGACCCGATGTGCGTGCAACAGCCGGTGGGGTGGGGATCCGCTGACGGCCGTACATGGGCACGGCTCCCGGATCAGGACACGCCGATCGGCAACGGGGCGTCCATCGTGGTCGACGCGGGTGTGCACGGGGTCGTGGCGATCGATGGCGCAAGCGCCTGGGCCTCGCCCAACGGTTGGGGCTGGCAACCGCTACCGGAACCAGGCGACGGATCGATGGCCGTGTTCGACGCGGTCGTATCGGGCGACGTCATCGTCGCAGTGGGCGCGATCGCCGCCGAGGACGGCACCGGCCGGAGCGCCATCGTCGTCGCGAAGTAGGGCAGCTCGGCGGCTGCGTCATTCGTGCTGCGTTACTCGGCGGCTGCCTCGATCGCGAGGACCTTGTCGAGGCGCCGGCGATGTCGTGGCTCGCCGCTGAAGGTGGCTTGCAGGAACGCGAGCACGCATTCGTACGCCGGCTCGGGTCCGATGACGCGTGCGCCGAGGGTCAGCACGTTCATATCGTCGTGCTCGACGCCCTGGTGCGCCGAGTACGTGTCATGACACACCGCGGAACGCACCCCGCGCATCTTGGTGGCGGCGATGCTCGCTCCGACCCCGGACCCGCAGATGAGGACGCCCCGCTCGGCCGAGCCCTCCTGGATCGCTCGGCCGAGCCGCTGCGCGAAATCGGGGTAGTCGTCGTTCGGGTCGGAGCCGTCGCCGCCGAGATCGATGAGCTCGAGGCCGAGACCGGCGTCGCCGAGTCGCGCCATCAGGGCGTCCTTCAACGCGGCACCGGCGTGATCGGCCGCGAATGCGACACGCATGCCGGAAGGATAGGCCGACGGGTACGCTGCGATGTGATGGTCGCCCCGGAGCACCTCGCCAACCGCGATCTCGATGTCGCCTCGGCGCTGCCCGCCGTCGCGCTGCCGGCCGCCGCACGGATCGTGGTCGTCGGTGGCGGGATCGTCGGCGCGTCGATCGCGTACCACCTCGCGCTCGCCGGCGAGACCGACGTCGTCATCGTGGAACGGGGGCGACTCACGAACGGCACCACGTGGCATGCCGCCGGGCTCGTGTCACAGGTCCGCAGCACGCACGCGCTCACCGAGCTTTCGCGCATCAACGTCGAGACGTACGAGCGCGAGGCTCGCGAGACGGGCATCGATCCGGGCTTCCGCCGGGTCGGTTCGCTGACCGTCGCCCGGACGGCCGAGCGGTTCCACGAGATCCGGCGGCCGGTGTCGATCGCACGAGATGCCGCGCTGCCGTCCGAGATCGTCGATCGCGATCGGATCCGCGAGCTGTGGCCGGACGCGGTCGTCGATGACCTCGTGGGCGGCGTGTTCTTCCCCGACGACGGGACGATCAACCCGGGCGTTGCGGCGCTCGCCCTCGCGCGAGCCGCCGTCGATCGTGGCGTCGGCTATGTCCCGGACACCACGGTGACCGGCTTCCGGCGCGCGGCAGACGGACAGCGGGTGACCGGTATCACGACGAGTGCGGGAGACGTCGATGCCGAGGTCATCGTCCTGGCTGCTGGCCTGTGGACGTCCGAGCTCGCACGTCTCGCCGACGCGAGCATCGCGCTGTACCCCGCCGAACACGTCTGGGTCATGACCGAGGAGACGCCCGCGGCGACCGAGGACCTGCCCTTCCTGCGCGACCTCGATGGGTATCTGTACGTGCGTCACCACGGCGGCAGGTTCGTCATCGGCGCCTTCGAGCCGAACGGCAAGCCGTGGGCCCCATCCCGTGTGCCGACCGACGGCTTCGTCGAGTTGGGGCCCGATTGGGATCACTTCGCGCCGGTGCTGGCTGCGGCCCGTGGCCGCGTCCCGGCGTTGGTCGACCTCGGCTTCCGCCAGTACCTTCGGGGGCCGGAGAGCTTCACGCCGGACGCCAACTTCCAGCTCGGGTTCGTGCCCGAGGTGCCAGGGCTGTTCGTGGCGGCCGGCCTGAACTCCCAGGGGATCATCTTCGGGCCGGGCGTGGGTCGCGCTGGTGCGGAGTGGATCCTCGCGGGGCACATGACGATGGACCTGGTCGAGGTCGACGTCGCCCGGATGGGTCGCTGGGCGAGCCAGCGTCGGTGGCTCCACGAGCGCACGGTCGAGTCCCTCGGCGGGCTGTACGCCATGCACTGGCCCGGCAAGCAGCCGTATACGGCTCGGGGGCTTCGGCGGTTGTCGCTGGACGGCGCGTATCGGGCTGCCGGCGCCGCGATGGGTCAGGTCGGTGGCTGGGAGCGGCCGCTGTGGTTCGAACCCGGTGCGGGGGAGGATGGTCCGACGTTCGGGTATTCCTACACGGATCCGTCATGGTTCCCGGCCGTCGGCGAGGAGGTCCGCGCGACACGCGAGGGCGTCGCGCTCTACGACCTCACGACGTACGCGAAGTTCGAGGTCGCCGGGCCCGGCGCGCTTTCGGGTCTGCAGCGCCTCGTCACGTCGGACGTGGATGTGCCGCCGGGACGCGTCGTCTACACGATCCTCGCCGATGAGCGAGGCGGGATCCTCATGGATCCGACGATCACGCGCTTGGCGGACGAGCGGTTCCTGGTCCTCGCGCCGACCGTCGCCCAGCGTCGCACCGAGGGCCTGTTGCGTGCCGGCCTCCCACCGGACGCGGTCGTCACGGATGTCACGTCAGCCTGGTCGACGCTCCACATCGCCGGACCCCGATCTCGCGAACTTCTCGCGCGGCTGACGGACTCCGACGTGTCCGCCGAAGCATGGCCGTTCCGCGAGGCCCGCTCGATCGAGGTCGGTCGCACGCACGTTCTTGCGCTGCGGGTCTCGTTCACCGGCGAGCTGGGATGGGAACTGCTCGTCCCGACGGAGTTCGTCGCGGACCTGTACGAGCACGTCGTCGCGGCCGGTGGGGACCGTGGTCTCCGGCATGCCGGAGCCTTCGCGTTCGAAGCGGCGCGGCTCGAGCGCGGGTTCCGGTCGTGGGGTCACGACATGGGCCCGCTCGACGATCCGTTCGCGGCCGGCCTCGGGTTCACCGTTTCCCGCCGCAAGGCCGCCGACTACGTCGGACGGTCGGCGCTGGAGCGACTTCGTGACGTCCCGGACGCCGAACGCCCTCGACTGCTCGTGTCGCTGCACGCTCCGTCCGCCGTGCTCTGGCACGGCGAGTCCGTGCTGCGCGGCACGGAGAGGGCCGCATTCGTGACGAGCGCGTCGATCGCCCCGACGCTCGGCGGATCGGTGGCGCTGGCCCTGGTTCGTGGCGAGCTCGACGGCGACGATTGGTGCGTCGAGATCGGCGGCGACGCGTTCCCGTGCCTCGTCAGCCGCGACCCGTTCTACGACCCGCGCGGAGGGCGGCTCAGGAGCTGACCCTAGGAGTGACCCGGGTCGCTCCCATCGGTTCGGTCGACGCCGGACTCACCCTCCTTCAGCGTGGGATGCGAGCCGCCAGCCATGCGGGCGAAGTGCCCGCCATCGACGGTCCCGATGCGGCCCTTGAGCCCGTCCCGGACGACGCGCCGGCCGACGTCGACGACACGCGCCGCCGTGAACCCGAAGTGCTCGAAGATCGTGCCCGCTGGCGCTGAGGCGCCGAAGTGGTCGAGCCCGATGATCGCGCCTTCGTCGCCGACCCAGCGTTCCCAGCCGAGCGAGACGCCCACCTCGACGCTGACCCGCTTCCGGACCGACGGCGGGAGGACCGAGTCTCGATAGCCCTCGTCTTGCGCCTCGAACCGCTCCCAGCACGGCATCGACACGACACGCGTCGGGATGCCGTCACTCTCCAACGTTTCGGCGGCCGCCATCGCCAGCTGCAACTCCGATCCTGTCCCGATCATGATCAGCTCCGGCGCGCCGGACGACGCGTCCCGCAGCACGTAGGCGCCGCGGGCCACGCCCTCGCGCGCTTTCTCGGTCGTTCCGGCCAACACGGGCAGCTTCTGCCGGGTGAGCGCGAGCGCGACCGGCCCGTCACGTCGCTCGATCGCCATCGCCCATGCAGCCATGGTCTCGTTCGCGTCACCCGGTCGGACGAACCACAGGTTCGGGATCGCGCGGAGCGCCGCGTAGTGCTCGACGGCCTGATGGGTCGGACCGTCTTCGCCGAGTCCGATCGAGTCGTGTGTCCACACGTGGATCACGTGCAGCCCGGCGAGTGCGCCCAGCCGGACGGCACCGCGCATGTAGTCGCTGAACGTCAGGAAGGTGGCGTCATACGGGATGAAGCCGCCGTGGTAGGCGATCCCGTTGGCCGTGCCACCCATCCCGTGCTCACGGACCCCGAAACGGAGGTTCCGGCCCGGCTCGTCGGCGCTGAACTGGGGCTCGCCCTTGATGTCCGTGAGGTTCGACTCGGAGAGATCGGCCGCGCCGCCGAACAGCTCCGGGACCGCGGGTGCCAGCGCGTTGATCGCGTCCTGTGAGGCGTTCCGCGTCGCGATCTCCTCACCGACCGCGTAGGTCTTGAGGCCGCCGTCCCAGCCCGGCTTCAGTCGACCGTCGATCCTCCGGAGGAACTCCTCCGCCTGGTCGACGTGACCCTCCGAGTAGCGGGTCAGCTTCGCGTTCCATTCCTCGAAGAGGCCCTCGCCAGCGGTCACCGCTTCCCGGAACAGCGACAGGGCGTCGGCCGGGACGTAGAAGGTCCGGTCGGGATCCCAGCCGTACGCCTCCTTCGTCAGCCGCACCTCGTCAGGCCCGAGCGGCGATCCGTGCGCCTTCTGCGAGTCCTGCTTGTTCGGGCTGCCGAAGCCGATGTGTGTGCGGACCGCGATAAGGCTCGGCCGATCGTCCTCGCGAGCCTCGCGGATCGCCGCCTCGATGGCATCGAGATCGTTGCCGTCCTCCACCCGCGATGCGTGCCAGCCATAGGCCTCGAACCGCTTCGGGACGTCCTCCGACCAGGCCATCGACGTCGGGCCGTCGAGCTGGATGTGGTTGTCGTCGTAGAGCACGACCAGCTTGCGGAGGCGGAGATGGCCGGCCAGCGAGGCCGCCTCGGATGCGATGCCCTCCTGCAGGTCACCGTCCGACGCGATCACGTAGGTCCAGTGATCGACGATCTCGTGGCCCTCGCGGTTGAACTCGGCCGCCAGGCGCCGCTCGGCGATCGCCATGCCGACCGCATTGGCGAAGCCCTGGCCGAGTGGGCCTGTCGTCGCCTCGACGCCCGCCGTGAGCCCCGATTCCGGGTGGCCCGGTGTGCGCGACCCCCACTGGCGAAACCGCGTCAGCTCGTCGAGCGGCAGGTCGTAACCGGTCAGATGGAGCAGCGAGTACAGCAGCATCGACGCGTGCCCGGCGGACAGCACGAACCTGTCCCGGTCAGGCCAGTCCGGGTGGGTCGGGGCGTGCCGGAGGAACTTCGTCCACAGCACGTACGCCATCGGGGCGGCACCCATCGGGGCACCCGGGTGCCCGGAATTCGCCTGTTGGACGCCATCGATCGAAAGGGTTCGGATGGTGTCGATGGCGAGTCGGTCGAGGTCGGTCGTCACGGCGGCCATGGCAGGTTCTCCCGTCGCGCCACGGCCTGGGGGAGGGCCGGTCGGACGGTCATTGTAGGTCGAGTCGGCCCGCCGTCCCGGTATCCTCCGGCCATGCCGTCCCTCCGCCCGAGCCGGCCGCGCCGTTCGTCAAGCCGGCCGCGGATCGTCGTGCTCGGCGATCTCGTCATCGACGTCGTCCTCCGACCGGACCGATCGCTCGAGCACGGGTCGGACGTCCCGGGTCGCGTCGCGTTCGCGCAGGGCGGCTCGGCGGCGACCGCCGCGCGTTGGCTCGGCCGCCTCGGCGCTCGCTCCTCGATGATCGCCGCCATCGGTCGTGATGCGGCCGGGCGCGCGTTGCTGGACGCGTTGAAGACCGATGGGGTGACGCCGCGGGTGGTCCGGGTCGCCGGCGCCAGGACGGGGAGGATCGGCGTCCTCGTCACGCCCGACGGCGAGCGCTCGTTCGTCCAGGACCGGGGTGCCGCGCTCCAGTTGACGCCGGACGATCTCAAGGCCGACTGGTTCTCGCGAGCTGACGCCGTCCACCTGCCGGTCTACTCGCTGCTCGACGAGCCGCTCGGGCTGGCCGGTCGTCGGGCGATCGAGCTCGGCCGGGCCGCTGATGCCGCCATCAGCATCGATCTGGCTTCGGTCGGGCCGCTGGTCGCACGCGGTCGACGCGCCGCACGGGCGCTCGTCGCCGAGATCGCTCCGAACATCCTGTTCGCTACGGCCTCGGAGGCCGAGGCGCTGCTCGGCAAGTACGCCGTGGAGGGTCTGCTCGATCTCGCGGGGATCGCCGTGGTGAAGCGTGGTTCGAAAGGCGCCACGGTCCTCGCCCGCGACGGCGATCAGCGGCTCCGCTTCGAGGTCGCCACGACACCGATCGCGGCGACCGACACGACCGGCGCTGGTGACGCGTTCGACGCCGGCTTCCTCGTCGGCTGGTTCACGTCGCGAGCCGCCGGGCGGTCGGTCCCCGTCTCGCTCAGGCGAGCTGCGCTGGCCGGCCATCGTGCAGCGGCGCGGCAATTGACGGCTCCGCGACCGGAGCTCCCGCTCGGCTGATCGACCACGCGCTCGTCGCGACCGTTGACGCTTCTCGCACACTTTGCGGATGGTCGGGCTGACGCTGACGTTCTACCTCGGGCAGTCGCTCGTTCCGGTGGCCGACCAGCTGGCGGCAGCGCTCAGCGAGCGACTGGGGATCGCCGTCGCCTTCGACCCGACCGCGAGTGATGCCGACCGACGGGATGCGCTCGATGCGCCGGCCCCGGGGATCGTCTGGATGTGCGGACTCGAGACCGTCCTTCGGCAGGACGACGGCCGCCTCGCGGCGTCGATCATCGGCGCCCCGGTCTTCCCGGGCCGGACCGCGCCCGTGTACGGATCCGTGATCGTGGCGTCGGAGCGATACGCGGGCTTCGCCTTCATGGACCTCGAGCGAAGGACACTCGCGATCAACCAGCCGGACTCGTGGTCCGGCCACCACGCCCTCCGCGTACACCTCCACGGACTCGGGCGTCCGCAGGCGAGGTTCGCCCGCGTCGTCGTGACCGGGTCGCACGACGGTTCCATCGACGCGCTGATCGACGGTAGGGCCGACGTCGCGGCGATCGATGACACGGTGTGGACCGCGAGGATCGCACGCGACCCGGCGGCGGCAGCCCTGTGCGTGGTCGATCGGACCGCGACATGGCCGGCGCCGCCGTTCTCGCTCACGACGATCGCCGATGCCGGGCTTCGTGCCGCGATCATCGAGGCGATCCCGACGATCGCCGTGCCCGGCCTCGCGGCGGTCGAACGCGCGTCAGACGCGGACTACGCGGTCTTCCGCGACGGACTCGCCGTATCGCGCTCGCTCGCGTGGCCCGCGCCATGACGGTCTCGATCGCGTCCGATCCGATCGCGTTCCTGCACGACCTCACGTGGGATTCCGTGCCTGCTCCGGTGCGGCACGCGACCGTCCGTTGCCTCGTCGACCTACTCGGCGCGCTGGCGGCGGGCAGGCGAACGCCGATGTCCGCCCTGGCGCGCGATCACGCCGCAATGGTCTACGGGGGCGACCAGGCCACGGTGCTGCTCGACGGTCGTCGGGTCAGCGCCCCGGGAGCCGCGCTCGCCACCGGCATGACGATCGACTCGTTCGACATCCACGACTCGCATCGGGAATCCCTGGGGCACGCCGGCGTCCACGTGTTCGCCGCGACGCTGGCGACCCTCGACCTTCGTCGATCGCGCGGACGCAGCTTGCCGGACGGCCGCGAATTCCTCGCCACGCTGACCGCCGGCTACGAGATCGCGTGTCGCGCGGGCCGGGCGTTGCACGGCACGACCAGCGACTACCACACATCGGGTGCGTGGGGCGCCGTGAGCGCCGCTGGCCTGTACAGCCGCATCGTCGCGCTGGACCGCGAGCGGACGCGCGAGGCCCTCGGGATCGCGGAATACCACGGGCCCCGGAGCCAGATGATGCGCTGCATCGACCACCCGACCATGGTCAAGGATGGCTCGGGGTGGGGCGCGATGGCAGGCGTGAGCGCCGGGATGCTCGCCGAGGCAGGCTTCACCGGCGCCCCTGCCCTGACCGTCGAGTCGGCCGAGGCCCGCCCCTGGTGGACGTCGCTTGGCAGCGACTGGGAGGTCCTCCAGCAGGGCTTCAAGGCCCACGGCTCGTGCTGGTGGGCGCAGCCCGCCATCGAGGCGGCGCTGACGCTCGCACGAACGAACCACCTGCAGCCCGACGACATCCGGGCGATCCGCGTCGAGACGTTCGAGAAGGCCGTGCATCTCGGGCAGGACGCTCCGTCCACGACCGAGCAGGCGCAGTACTCGCTGCCGTTCCCGATCGCGGCCGCCCTCGTCAAGGCGGCGAGACCATCGGATGGCTGGTACGGCCTCGGGCCGGACGACCTCCTCCACCCCGGCAAGGCCGACGCCGAGACGGACCGACTGGCTCGGTCGATCGAGCTCGTCGATGCCCCCGACCTGACGGCCGCCTTCCCAGGGCGCTTCCTCGCGAGGGTCATCGTCACGCTCGCTGACGGCTCGATCCTGGCCAGCCCGGACACGACGTTCCGTGGCGAGCTCGACGATCCGTTCGAGGACGAGGAACTCACGACCAAGGCGCGCTGGCTGATGGGGCCGGTCCTCGGCCAGGACCGCGCCGAGCGCCTGCTGGCCGATGCCTGGTCGATGCCGGACTCGTCGTCGATAGAGCCATTCATCGCGCTCCTGACGGCACCGCCCGAGCGCATCGCGTGAGCGAGCTCGCCCCCGGCGAGACCGTCGAGGATCGGCCGTTCGCGTCTCCGTCATGGACCAGGACTGACGAGGCCATCCTCGAGCGGATGTGGGCGCGGCTTCGTGCGTATGCCGGGATGTTTCGCGAGCTGGCGGGGAAGGCGCCTGCGACGGCCAGGCGCAGCGCGAACGATCGGTCGGACAAGCTCGTCGACGCGGACGGGAGCGTGCACACGATCGTCCTGCCGAACGTGCGACGTGCCCTGCGCTCCGACGACCTGTTCGCGGTCGGCTTCTTCGGGCAGGCGCGAACAGGCGTCGATCACACGCCGATCATGCTGCTCGAGGCCGAGCTCATCGCCGACATGTGGCGGACCGAGGGGCTGGTCGCGTACTACAACGCCTTCTACCCGGAGGCGGGGTGGGGCAATCTCGTCTTGTTCGCCGACGCGGCGGCCGAGGCGGCGTGGGGCGGAGATCGGCGCCACGCCGAGGCCGTCCGTCGATCTCCTGACCACTACCACTCGATCCGGCTCCATCACGCGCGAGCCAGCGGCGGGTTCCTCGGCACGGGGTCGATCGAGATCACGCGCACGCGCTACCTCGACTACGGTGCCGAACGTCCGTGGCGAGCCGTCCGCGAGCGGACGTGAGCCACGACCGTGGCTCGGCAGACGTCGCTAGGCCCCTCGCATGACCCGGACGTCGTCGATCTGGACCTCGACCGTGCTGTTCGACGCACCGTCGACCGCCTGGATGTGGATGCGGATCGTCTCGCCCTTCCACGCATCGAGGAGCGCAGATGCGTTCCGCCACGCGCCATCGACATCCGTGGCGGAGCCTGCCTTCGTGAACACCGGCGTCCGCGTCCCGCCTGACTCCTCGATCGAGACGACCAGGCGGTCGGCCGATGACGAGTTCGACCCGTGGGCGAAGACGTACCGGAAGAACAGCTGCTGGCCGTCCGTGTTCGGTAGCGTGATGGGGACGGACCGCACGCTCGTTCGACCGTCGAGGTCGTTGGCGTTCGCCGACGTCCCGGCGCGAACCCCGGTCGTGAGCGCCCGCGCGCCCGACGGCACGTTCCCGAGCTGCTTCGGCCCGCTCCAGGTCGTGGGCTCCGGGTTGCCGCGCTGCCACGCGCCCGTCGTGGCCGAATCGGTCCCGTCCGGGTTGACGGCCCAACCTCGTCCTGCCTCGAGATCGTCGTCGAACGCGCCACATCGCCAGCGCACGTAGGACGCGCCGAGGACCGCCCACGGGCACGCCGCCTGTTCGGCGAGATACAGGACAGCCCGCTTGTTGCGGTTCGTTTCCGACGCGATGAGGCTGTCGTCCATGTAGTCCCGGTTCGACAACTCGAACGTGTACGAGAAGATCCTGTACACGCCATACGCGTAGTCACGGGTCGTCCCCGAAGTGATGTACAGGTCGCTCGCCTGTTCCGGCTTGTAGCCGTTGGTCGCTGCCATGGCCTTGCCCATCGCGGCGAAGGCGCGCTGGTCGTGGGCGGTCATGTCGATCGGCAGGTTCGCGTACGTGTAGCCGTACGGCCACATCACGAGCCGGCCCGTCTCGTGGAACGTGATGTGCGTGCGGATCTGCTGCCGACCACCGACGACGCGACTGGCCAGGAAATCGCGCATCGCGCGGGTCTCGGGTGCGGAGAACGCCTTCGGACCGCGATACGTGATCGCTGCCGGGTTCGAGCTCGTGCGTCCGCCACCGCCCCACTTGTAGCCGTAGTTGCGGTTCAGGTCGGTGCCGGTGTAACCGGTGCCTGGCGTCGGTTGCCGGTTCTTGCGCCAGTAATGGAACTTCCCGTGGCCGATGTCGTAGTCCGCGCCGTCCGGGTTCATCGAGAAGACCAGGTACACCTCGCGCCCGTTGACGATGTTGGTGATCCGGGTGTCCGTGCCGTAGCCGTCGACCAGCCAGCGCATGATCTTGAGGACCATCTCGACGCCCATGTGCTCGTCGGCATGGTGCCCGCCGTCGAACAGGACCTCGGGCTCCGATTCGTCGGTCGCGACGTTGTCGGAGATCTTCATCGCCCAGAGCTCGCGACCCTGGTAACTCTTGCCGATGCTGAACCGGCGGGCGATGTCGGGATGGGCGTCCGCGATCGACCTCGTGAGCGTGGTGATCTCGGAGTAGCTGTGATAGCCCTCGTAGCCCTTCGGGAACTCGGCCCACGCCAGGGCCGACGTCGGGGCGAGGCTGAGCACACCAACGACAGCGGCGGCGGCAGCCACGAGGCGAGCGCGCCGGGGGCGGGTCCGCGTCATGCGCCGATGATGCCCGCCCTGTCGAGCCTTGGCGATGCCGTGATGGGGCCAGTCGACGGTGGGCGGAACGTCCCGACGACGGGTGTCAGCGCAGGTATCGATCGAACCACTCGATGATCCGCCGGTTGCGATCGATCCGCCGGTCCGGGCGGCCGGCCGCGGCGAACACGTGGTACTCGTCGGGGTAGAGCACGTATTCGACCGTCCGGCCGAGGTGGCGCAGCGCGATGAAGAACTGCTCGTTGTCGGAGGCCGGACATCGATGGTCGGCCTCCGCCTGGAGCATCAGCAGCGGGGTCCGGACGTTGGCGACGTTCCGCAGCGGCGACTGTCGCCACAGCTTGTCGATGCCTTCCGGCGAGAGTGGGTCGCCGAGCAGCGACGCACGGTCGTACTCGGGGCCACTGTCAGAGTTGGCCCAGCTGGCGATCTGGTTGGTGACGCCGTTCTCCGACACGGCAGCCTTGAAGCGGTCGGTCGTGCCCACCAGCCACTGCGCCATGAAACCGCCATAGCTCAGGCCCATGACGCCGAGGCGATCCGGGTCGGCGAGGCCGAGCTCGACCACGTGGTCGATCGCCGCATGGACGTCGGCCGCATCGACGCCGCCCCAGTCGCCGAGCTGCGGCCGGATCCAGTCCCGGCCGTAGGACGTCGACCCGCGGATGTTCGGGAGGATCACGCGATAGCCGGCCGACGCGAGGAGGATGACCTCGACGTGTGGCGACGGCGCCCACGCCCCGAGCGGCCCGCCGTGGACGTCCACGACGGCGGGCATCGGTCCGTCCGGGGCGCCGTGCGGCGACGCGATCCAGACGTCGATGGGGCCGCCGGGTCCTGGCGCCTCGACGAGACGCATATCGGGCAGGGCCAGACCGTCCTGCCATCTCGACCCGATCGTCGAACGGGTCACCGGCTCCGCCTCCGGGCCCTCGCCGACCTCGACGGTGGTCAGCTCCATGGCGCGCGTTCCCTGCGTCCCGAGCCACGCGATCATGCCGGGAGCGGTCGCGATCGTGTGCGTGACAAGCTCGCCCGCAGCAGCCGCGTGACACCCCGTGCCCCGTCCGTCCGCGCCCAGCGTGAAGACCCACGGCCGCGAGCGCCCGCGGTCCGAGATGGTCGCGACGATGTGACGCTCGTCGAGCCACAACGGGCCATGCCGCCCGGACACGAACCAGCCGGTCAGGTCGCTGTCGACCCAGTTGCCCATGCTCCGATCGAGGTCGGGCGCGATGAGGCGGGCTCGGCCGTCACGCCCGTCGGCCGGACCGATCATGACGCCCGGCGCGATGTCGTCGAGCGGCTCCGGGTCGAGGACGCCCTCGGCCGCGATCCAGCGGCCGTCGGGCGACCACGCGGGGTGCGTCGCCCAGCCGCCCGGCGCGAGGATCTCGCGTGGTTTGCCATCACGGTCATCGACGTCGACTGTCCAGATCGTCGGGCGCGGATGGAGGTCGGGCTCCGGACCGCGATCGCTCGAGAACGCGATCGTCCGGCTGTCGGGGTGCCATGCGATATCCGCGACGCCCCAGTCGCCGTCCGTGATCTGGCGCGGGCGACCGCTCGGCACATCGATCACGAAGAGGTGCGACCAGCGGTCGCGATGCCCTTCCTCGTCCCAGCGCCAGTCGGTGCGGGTGATGCGGCGGGCCAGCGGGCTGTCGGCGTCGGCGCCCTTGGCCGGTCCCCGCCGCGCGATCGGCCGCGTGCGGCCGGTGATGAAGCGCGGCGGGTCGACCTCGGCGGTGAAGGCGAGTCGACGGCCGTCGGGCG
>DATHTG010000101.1:0-5385 GCA_035463515.1 Candidatus Limnocylindrales bacterium | reverse complement strand
AGCAGGAAGACCTCTACAAGCAGGCCCAGACGATCCTGATGGACGACGCGGCCATGCTTCCGCTCCGTTTCGCGGTCACCCCGCAGCTGGTCCAGCCCTACGTCAGTGACCTGGTCACGACGGCACTCGACTCGCAGTCGCCAGGCGAGCGCTTCTGGGAGACCATCAAGATCCTGGAGCACTGAACCAGCGTCCACCGGACGTACTACGATGGGCCGGCCTCGGGGCCGGCCCATCGTGCATCTGACTCGAAGCGACGACCCGCATCCATATCTAGGAAGCATTACCCCCACAGATTGCGAGTGACGCCGTGATCAGCTATCTCACCCGGCGGATCCTGTGGATCGTCCCGGTCCTGTTCGCAGTCACGGTGATCACCTTCTTCTTGATGCACTCGGTCCCTGGTGGACCATGGGACCGCGAGAAGCGACTTCCAGCCGCAACGGTCAAGCGGCTCAACGCCGAATACGGGCTGGACCGACCGCTCTACGTCCAGTACGTCGACTGGGCCACCAAGTTCGTGACCGGCGACCTGGGGCCGTCCTACCGCTACCAGGACAGGCGGGTGAACGACATCGTCGCCGAGGGGTTGCCGATCACCGTCCAGCTCGGCGTCATGGCCTTCATCCTCGCCGTCCTCGTCGGGATCCCGCTCGGGGTCATCGCGGCCCTCGGACACAACCGCTGGCCCGACTACTTGTCGACGTTCCTGTCGATCATCGGCATCGCGACGCCGAGCTTCGTGCTGGCGATCCTGCTGATCGTGTTCTTCGGTGTCCAGCTCGGGTGGTTCCCGACGGGCGGCTGGAAGGGGCCGCAGTACTGGGTCCTACCGACCGTCGCGTTGGCCGGCTTCCCGATCGCGGTGATCGCCCGGTACACCCGCGCCTCGATGCTCGAGGTCACGCGGAAGGACTACATCCGCACGGCGCATAGCAAAGGCCTGGGGAACCAGGCTGTCGTCTCGCGGCACATGATCCGCAACGCGCTCATTCCCGTGGTGACGATCCTCGGGCCGACGCTGGCGTTCCTCGTCACGGGCTCGTTCATCATCGAGCGGATCTTCAACATCCCGGGGATCGGCCAGAACTACCTGAACTCGATCGCGACGCGGGACTACAGCCTGCTCATGGCGATGACCGTGCTCTACGCGTTCGCGGTCGCGTTCCTCAACGTCGTGGTCGATGTGCTCTACGCCTACATCGACCCACGGATCCGGTACAGCTAGGAGGGCGGTCGAGATGGCGACACAGGTAGCCGTCCAGGGCCAGGTCGCCCAACGGACGCGTGCGAGTGCCGGGCTGTGGAGCGACGCATGGAGCCGCTTGCGCAAGAACAAGCTCGCGCTCCTGGGGCTGATCCTCGTGATCGCCCTGCTACTCCTGGCGATCATCGGCCCGTTCATCACGCCCTATTCGTTCTCTGCACAGGACCTCGCCGGGGTCCGCGCCAACCGGAACCAGCCGCTGGACCCCCTCCAGACCGCGCACATCCTCGGCACGGATCAGCTCGGTCGAGACCTCTTGAGCCGGCTCATGGATGGCGCGCGGATCAGCGTCTCCGTCGCGTTCGTGGTGCAGCTCGTCATCCTCGCCATCGGCGTCCCGATCGGTGCGCTCGCAGGCTGGTTCGGCGGCCGCCTCGATAACCTGCTGATGCGGTTCACCGACATCGTGTATGCCTTTCCGGACCTCCTCTTCATCATCATCCTGACGGTGGCCTTCCGAGAGACCTTCGTCGGCCAGGCGATGGATGGGTTGCTCCTCGTGTTCGTGGCCATCGGTGTCACGTCGTGGGTGACCGTCGCCCGCCTCGTGCGAGGGCAGCTCCTGTCGCTCAAGGAGACCGAGTTCGTCGAGGCCGCACGAGCGATCGGCGTGAGCGACCGCAAGATCGTCACCAAGCACCTGCTGCCGAACGGGATCGGCCCGATCATCGTCGCAGTCACGCTTGGGATCCCCGGCGCGATCCTCGCCGAGTCCGTGCTCGCGTATATCGGCATCGGCGTCCAACCGCCCCGGGCATCGTGGGGCAGCCTCATCGCCGAGGGACAGAAGTGGATCCGCTCGGAAGAGCACCTCGTGTTGTTCCCGGCGATCGCCATCGCTCTCGCGCTCATCAGCTTCACCTTCCTCGGCGACGGGTTGCGCGACGCGCTCGACCCGAAGCTGAAGGGCAAGCAGTAGGTGGCCGCGGTCGATGACACGATGACCGAAGCGGACGCACCCACCATCATCGAGGTCTCACCCGACGACGCCCGTCGCGTGCAGACCCCGACCGAACCCAACGCCCAGGACGGCCGCAAGTCCGACAAGCTCCTCAAGGTCCGCGGCCTGTCGACACACTTCTTCACGCCCGACGGCGTGGTCCAGGCCGTCGACGACGTCAGCTTCGAGCTCGGCTACGGCGAGACCCTCGGGCTCGTGGGCGAGTCGGGCTGCGGGAAGAGCGTCACCGCGCTGTCGATCGCGCGGCTCGTGCCGGACCCGCCGGGGCGGATCGTGTCCGGCGAGATCGAGTTCGACGGCATCGACGTGCTCAAGCTCGACTCGGACGAGATGCGCCACCTCCGGGGCAAGGAGATCGGCTTCATCTTCCAGGACCCGTTGACGAGCTTGAACCCGACCCTGACGATCGGCTACCAGATCGCCGAGTCGATCCGCCAGCACATGGGGCTATCCCGAGATGCGGCGCGTGATCGAGTCGCGGAGCTCCTGGGGAAGGTCGGCATCCCGCGGGCGAAGGACCGGCTCAACGACTACCCCCATCAGTTCTCGGGCGGTATGCGTCAGCGCGTGATGATCGCGATCGCGCTGTCGTGCGACCCGAAGCTGATCCTCGCGGACGAGCCGACCACCGCCCTCGACGTCACGATCCAGGCGCAGATCCTCGAGCTCATCCAGCGGTTGTCGGACGAGTTCCACACGGCCGTGCTTTTGATCACCCACGACCTTGGCATCGCGGCCGGTATGTGCGACCGGGTCAACGTCATGTATGCCGGGCGGATCGTCGAGACGGGCACGGTGGATGAGCTGTTCGAAAGCCCGCGCATGCCGTACGCGTGGGGCCTGCTCGATTCGCTACCGCGACTCGATGACATCCGCGGCGACCGTCTCCGGACGATCGAGGGTCTCCCGCCGCTCCTTATCCAACCGCCCGACGCGTGCCGGTTCGAGCCGCGCTGCCGGTTCGCCCGCGACAAGTGCCGCGAGGACGAGCCGGACCTGACGCCGCGTGCGGAGCCAGGACATCTCGCCCGTTGCTGGGCGACCGAACCGGGTGGGTGGATCCCGTGACCGTGACCATGCCCGAGGCCGGCACCGCACCGACCGCCGGCCAGCCTGACCTCATCCAAGTCGACGACCTCAAGGTCCACTTCCCGATCCGGTCCGGGATCTTCCAGACGGAGGTCGGCACGGTCAAGGCCGTGGACGGCATCACGTTCGAGGTCCGTCGCGGCGAGACGCTGGGCCTCGTCGGGGAGTCCGGCTGCGGAAAGAGCACGACGGGTCGCGCGATGATCCGGCTTCGCGAGCCGACGGCCGGCACCGTCACGTTCGACGGCATCCAGCTCGGCACGCTCAAGTCCGAGGAGCTGCGCAAGATGCGCCGTCGGATGCAGATCATCTTCCAGGATCCGTACGGGTCGCTCGATCCGCGGATGACCGTCGGGTCGATCATCGCCGAGCCGATCGAGACGCACCGGCTCGCGTCCGGGTCGGCGAAGAAGGAGCGGATCGCCGACCTCCTGCGCATCGTCGGGCTCGATCCGAACTACGTGAGCCGTTATCCGCACGAGTTCTCGGGCGGCCAGCGGCAGCGCATCGGCGTCGCCCGTGCGCTTGCCGTAGAGCCCGAGTTCATCGTGTGCGACGAGCCGATCTCGGCGCTCGATGTGTCGATCCAGGCCCAGGTCCTGAATCTCCTCACCGACCTGCGCGAGCAGCTCGGGCTGACGTACCTGTTCATCGCGCATGACCTCTCGGTCGTGAAGCACATCAGCGACCGGGTCGCGGTCATGTACCTCGGCAAGATCGTCGAGATCGGGCCACCCGACATCATGTACGCCAACCCGGCACACCCGTATACGCGGGCGTTGCTCTCGGCCGTGCCTGTCCCCGATCCGGTGATGGAGCGCAAACGCAAGCGCGTCATCCTCACCGGTGACGTCCCGAGCCCGGTCAACCCACCCGAAGGGTGCCGCTTCCACACCCGGTGCTGGCTGTACGAGCGTCTCGGGAAGCCCGAGCAGTGTCGGACGATCGACCCGCCGGTGCGCATGCTCCAGGGCGACCATGGGGCGGCATGCCACTTCGCCGAGCAGGCGATGCAGTCCGACGTCGGCGTGTCGCATATCGAGATGAGCCCGGTGCGGCGAGGGACGCCCGACGCGGCCCTTGCGGCGATCCGACCGGAACTGGCCGGGGCGATGTCCGAGTCGGCCACGGTCGACGTCAGCGAGACGGTCATCGGTGGACCGCCGACCGGCGGCCCGTCCGACGCGGATCTCGTGGACGGCAGCGACGGCAGCGGTCGAGACGACCTTCCGGATCCACCCGCGACGAACGCGAACTGAGGACGCCCCGACCCCGCCAGCCGGTGACCTAGCCGGCGGTGATGGCCTCCTGCGTCGACATCGCGGCCACGCGCTGTGGCGCGTCCGGCCCGCGGAAGTGGCACGCGACGAGGTGACCGCCACCGACGTCGTCGAGCGGCGGCACGTCGGTCGCGCAGATCTTGGGGTCGCCCAGCGAGCGGCGCAATGGACAGCGCGGATGGAACCGGCAGCCTGACGGCGGGTTGACCGGGCTCGGGACGTCACCGGTCAGGATGACGCGCTGACGGCGGGCCTCGGGATCGGGCACCGGGATCGCAGACATCAGCGCGACCGTGTACGGGTGCTCCTGCTGCCGGAAGAGCTCCCGTCGGTCGGCGATCTCCGCGATGCGTCCCAGGTACATGACCGCGACGCGGTCGCTGATGTGCTCCACGACGCCCATGTTGTGCGCCACGAACACGAAGGTCAGCCCGAGCTCGCGCTGGAGCGACTTGAGAAGGTTCAGCACCTGCGCCTGGATCGACACGTCGAGGGCCGATACCGGCTCGTCACACACCACGAGCTCGGGTTTGAGGACGAGGGCCCTGGCGATCCCGATGCGCTGGCGCTGGCCGCCCGAGAACTCGTGCGGGTAGCGCCGCGCGTGGTAGGGCTGGAGCCCGACCATATCCATCATCTCGCTGACCTTCGCCCGCCGCTGCGCGGCGCTGCCGAGGCCGTGGATGCGCAGGCCCTCGCCGATGCTGTCACCGACCGGCGTCCGCGGTTCGAGGCTCGCGTACGGGTCCTGGAAGATGATCTGCATCCGGCGCCGTTATGCCTTCAGG
>DATHTG010000100.1:0-3811 GCA_035463515.1 Candidatus Limnocylindrales bacterium | reverse complement strand
GGCGTGGACGGCGGACCCGTGTTCCCGCCAGCCCACGACGAGACCCAGGGCAAGGCGGCCGACGCGTGACGCGGACCGTCGTCAGCTCCGCGACGAGAGAGGTCGTCATCGCCGACGACCAGCCCTTCGTCATCATCGGCGAGCGCATCAACCCGACCGGCCGCAAGATCCTGATGGAGGAGATGAAGGCCGGCGACTTCTCGCGCGTCGAGCGGGACACGATCGCCCAGGTCGAGGCCGGGGCCCACATGCTCGACGTGAACGCCGGGATCCCGCTCGCGGACGAGCCGGCGATCCTGGCCAAGACCATCGAGCTCGTCCAGTCGCTGACCGATCTCCCGCTCTCGATCGACTCATCGATCGTCGAGGCCCTCGAAGCCGGGCTCGCCGTGTACCAGGGGAAGGCCCTGCTGAACAGCGTGACAGGGGAGGAGGAGCGGCTCGAGCGGGTGCTGCCGCTGGTCAAGAAGTACGGCTGCGCCGTCGTCGCGATCAGCAACGACGAGACCGGTATCTCGATGGACCCGGACGTCCGGTTCGCCGTCGCGAAACGGATCGTCGAGCGTGCCGCGGACCACGGCATCCCGCGCGAGGACATCGTCGTGGACCCCCTACTGATGCCGATCGGCGCGCTGGCCGGGGCGGGTCGCCAGGTGTTCCGCATCCTCGGCCGGCTGCGGGACGAGCTGAAGGTCAACTCGACATGCGGCGCCTCCAACGTGAGCTTCGGCTTGCCGAACCGCGAAGGCATCAACGGGGCGTTCCTGAGCATGGCCATCGCGTCGGGGCTCACATCGGCGATCACGAATCCTGTTGCCGAGGGCGTCCGCCATGCGGTCATGGCGAGCGACGTGTTGATGGGCAACGACCAGGACGCCTCCCGGTGGATCCGCCAGTTCCGCGTCGCGCCGCCCGAGGGTGAGGCCGGCGGGCGCCGCGTCAACCGGCGGCGCGGATCTGCGGGCGACGGCGCTTCGCGGCAGTCTGCCGACGTGCCCGGCGTCGACGTCCCGGGGCTCGACGTCCCGGCAGTCGGCTAGCGACGGGCCGATGGCCCAGTCAGAGACCGCGGTCTCCCATCACGATCACCGCGGCGGGGACACGCCCCATGCGCATGTGATCTTCACGCCGTCCGGACGGCGCGGGAGGGTGCCCGTCGGGACCACGGTCCTGGATGCGGCTCGCTCGCTCGGCGTCGACATCGATTCGGTGTGCGGCGGTCGCGGCATCTGCGGGCGGTGCGCGGTCGTGCCGGCGTTCGGGACATTCGCGAAGCACGGCATCACCTCCGGTCCGGACCACCTGAGCGAGCCCAACGTCGTCGAGGAGACCTACCGCCGTGACGAGGGTCTGGCCGCCGATCGGCGGCTGTCCTGCACGGCCTGCCTCCTCGGCGATGCCGTCATCGACGTCCCGCCCGAGAGCCAGGTCCACCGCCAGGTCGTCCGAAAGGACCTCGCCGCCCGCGCCTTCGAGATGGATCCGGTCGTCCGCCTCCACACCGTCGACGTGAAGGAACCCGACCTCGCGACACCGACCGGCGACCTCGGCCGCCTGTTCGATGCGCTCGAGTCCGAATGGGGGCTGCGCGACCTCCGCGCCGACCTCGCGGTCGTCCGCGGGCTGCAGGCTGCGCTGACGGCCGGGTCATACCGGGTCACGGTCGCGGTCCACGGCGGCCGCGACGTCATCGCCGTGTGGCCGGGCTTCCACGATCGCGCGTTCGGTGTCGCGATCGACGTCGGCTCCACGACGATCGCCGGCCACCTGGTCAACCTCGTCGACGGAGAGATCCTCGCGAGCGCGGGCGTGATGAACCCGCAGATCCGGTTCGGCGAGGACCTGATGAGCCGCGTGTCGTACGTGATGCTCCATGACGGCGGCGATGCGGAGCTGACGACGGCTGTCCGCAAGGCGCTCGATGGGCTCCTCGCGTCTCTCGCGAACAAGGTCGGCATCAAGCGCGCCGAGATCCTGGAGCTGGCGATCGTCGGGAACCCGATCATGCACCACCTGTTGCTCGGCATCGATCCGACGCCCCTCGGTTCCGCCCCGTTCGCGCTCGCCACCGACGCCGCCGTCTCGACGACGACGGCCGAGCTTGGCATCCGCGCGCACCCCGGAGCACGTGTGTACGTCCTGCCGTGCATCGCGGGTCACGTGGGTGCGGATACGGCAGGCGTGATCCTCGCCGAGGAGCCGCACGAGGCGGAGCCGATCACGCTCATCGTCGACGTCGGCACGAATGCCGAGATCGTGCTCGGCAACCGCGATCGACTGCTGGCAGCGAGCAGCCCGACGGGTCCGGCGTTCGAGGGGGCGCAGATCAGCTCCGGTCAGCGGGCGGCGCCAGGCGCCGTCGAGCGCGTCCGCATCGACCGCACGACGCTCGAGCCGCGTTTCCGGGTCATCGGCGTCGAACCCTGGTCCGATGCACCCGACTTTGCCGCGGCACTCGAGGCGGCCGGTACCGGCGTGACCGGCATCTGCGGGTCGGGGATCATCGAGGTCATCGCGGAGCTGTTCCTCGCCCGTGTCATCACCACGGACGGCGTGATCGACGGCGGGCTCGCCGCCCGGACGCCGCGCGTCATCCCGGACGGCCGGACGTTCAGTTACGTGCTCCACGATCCGGCGACGAACGGTGCCTCGGGCGGCGGCCCGCGCATCGTCATCACCCAGAACGACGTCCGCGCGATCCAGCTCGCCAAGGCGGCGCTCTATGCCGGCGCCCGCCTGCTGATGGACCAGCTCGAGATCGACACGGTCGACGAGGTCCGGCTCGCCGGGGCGTTCGGGAGCCAGATCGACCCGCTCCACGCGATGGTCCTCGGCCTCGTCCCGGACTGCGACCTGCCGCGTGTCAAGGCGGCGGGCAACGCCGCGGGCACGGGCGCCCTGATCGCGCTCCTGTCGGGTGCCGCACGCCGGGAGATCGAGGGCGTCGTCCGGCGGGTCGAGAAGATCGAGACGGCCGTCGAGCCGCGCTTCCAGGAGCACTTCGTCGACGCGATGGCGCTGCCCCACCGGACCGCCCCGACCACGCACCTCGAGCGCGTCGTCGAGTTGCCCGTACGGCCGCCTGCGGCGGAACGGCGAGCTGGTTCGCGACCGCTCGATCGCCGCCGGCGTCGAGCCGCGCTGCGCCCCGTTCCCGGAGGCGAGCGATGACCGATCCCGCGCCGATGCGTCGAAGCGGAGGCCGCGACGCACGCCGCGCTGCCCGGTTGCAGACCCACCTGGAACGGACACCGTTCCTCACCCGCACCCTTCCGCCGTTCGAGGTGCTCAGCGAGGAAGGCTTGTCGCTGCTCGAGCACAACGCCGACACGATCCTGGAAGAGGTCGGCGTCATCTTCCGCGGCGACTCCGAGGCGCTGCAGACGCTGCGCGACGGCGGCGCCGATATCGACGGGGAGCTCGTCCGTTTCCCGCGCGGCATGTGCCGGCAGATCGTCCAGGCAAGCGCCCCGCGGCAGTTCACCCAATACGCGCGCAACCACGCTAACGACGTTGAGATCGGTGGCATGCACACGGTGTTCGCACCGAACTACGGCTCGCCGTTCGTTCGCGACCTGGACCGCGGCCGGCGCTACGGGACGATCGAGGACTTCCGGAACCTGGTGAAGCTCACGTACATGTCGCCGCACCTGCACCACAGCGGCGGGACGGTCTGCGAGCCGGTCGACGTGCCCGTCAACAAGCGTCACCTCGACATGATCTATTCGCATATGCGCTTCTCGGACAAGCCGTTCATGGGCTCGGTCACGGCTCCGGAGCGAGCGCGCGACACGGTCGAGATGGCACGGCT
>DATHTG010000099.1:0-2407 GCA_035463515.1 Candidatus Limnocylindrales bacterium | reverse complement strand
CGCTCGGTCTCGTCGGTCAGCGCCTCGACGAACCAGGACCCACCGAGCGGGTCGACGGTGGCGTCGACCCCGCTCTCCTCGGCGATGATCTGCTGCTGCCGCAGCGCGAGCAGCGCGGCCTCGGCGGTCGGCACCGCCAGGGCCTCGTCGTAGGCATCGGTGTGGAGCGACTGCGTCCCGCCGAGGATGCCGGCGAGTGCCTGGAGGGCGACGCGAGTCAGGTTGTTCAACGGCTGCTGGGGCGTCAGCGACACCCCTGCCGTCTGGGTGTGGAACCGCATCCACGCGGACCGCTCGTTCTCCGCGTGGTACCGCTTCGTCATCAGGTCGTGCCAGATCCGTCGGCTCGCGCGGAACTTGGCGATCTCCTCGAAGAAGTCCGAGTGCGAGTTGAAGAAGAACGAGAGGCGCGGCGCGAAGTCGTCCACCCGGAGACCACGCTCGAGCGCGTCTTCCACGTATGCCATGCCGTCGGCGATCGTGAACGCGAGCTCCTGGACGGCCGTCGAGCCCGCCTCGCGGATGTGGTAGCCGCTGATCGAGATCGTGTTCCAGCGCGGCATCTCGCGCGTGCCGAACTCGATCGTGTCGGTCACGAGGCGCATCGACGGCTCGGGCGGGAACAGGAATTCCTTCTGGGCGATGAACTCCTTAAGGATGTCGTTCTGGAGCGTGCCCTCCAGCCGATCGCGCGGGACGCCGGCCTTCTCGGCGGCGACGATGTACATCGCCCAGATCGGCGCGGCGGGCGAGTTGATCGTCATCGACGTCGACACCTTGTCGAGCGGCAGACCGTCCAGAAGGACCTCCATGTCGGCCAGACTGCTGACGCCGACGCCGCAGGTGCCGAACTCGCCCTCGGCCTCCGGGTCGTCGGTGTCATAGCCGTACAGCGTCGGCATGTCGTAGGCGATCGACAGGCCGGTCTGGCCGGCCGCGAGCAGGTGGTGGAACCGCTGGTTCGTGTCCTCCGCCGATCCGAACCCGGCGAACATCCGCATCGTCCACAGCCGGCTGCGATAGCCGGTGGGGTGGATCCCGCGCGTGAACGGTGGCTCGCCCGGCAGTCCGATCCGGCGGTGATCGTCCGGCGGCAGCGACCACGGGCCGTACAGCCGATCGATCGGCATGTCGCTCATGGTCGAGAACGACCGCTTGCGCTCCGGTGCGCGCTTCAGGGCTGGGTCGAGCCGCTCGCGTTCCCAGTCGCGGAGCCGGTCGGAGCCGCGGTCGGTCATGCGGCCGACTCTAGCACCGGCTGATCGATCACCCGCGCCCGAAGGCGTCGACGGCGGCCTGGATCTTCGGGTCGGGCAGGTCGTTCGTCAGGACGACATTGACGACGCCGTCGTCGACCGACGGCCAGGTCACGACCGTCTGTGTGCGGTCGCCCGTCGTGCTGTCGAGCCGGTGGCCGGGTCGACCCGCGACCTCCGGCGTCGACTCGCCCGTGACCTGCGTCCTGTTGGCGGCTCGAGCGCTCGTCGCGTAGAACTCGGCGACCCGGTCGGCGGTCAGGCCGGGGGCCTGGAACACGACAAGCGCCACCGCCCGATACCCGCCGAGATCCCACGTACCCCCCGCGAACCGGACCTCGTCGAAACCCGCGGCGGCGAGGCTGCCGAGACTCGCCGGATCACAGTGCCGCCCGGAGTCGAGCTGGTCCGGTCCCCTCCCCTCGTACGCCGTCGGGATGCGAGCCTCGAGGTCCGGGTACGCGCCGGCGGCCCGTCCCTCAGCGGGGCAACCAGCCGCGACGTCGAACGAGGCGGCCGCGCCACCTCCGCCGCACGCCGCGACGACGATGAGGACGAGCACCAGCGACAGGCGGCCGCGTGGCAGCACGGAACGACGCGCCGAGGCTGGCTGGATCACGCCGGAAGCGTATCGACGATGGCCGTCCGGTGCGTCCGGGCACCTGGTACGGGCGTCCCACGGATGGTGCGCCGGTGCGCCCGACCATCGACCCTGGCGTTTCGGGACGAGGGTGCCATTGCCGTGCGGGCGCACCGTCCCCCAGCATGGCGATCAAGCCGACCCGCGATCGAACCGGGGACAGCACCTGGGGCGTCGGTCACGGAACGGGGAACGGACGCTCACCTCGAGGAGGTTCGAGGGAGGGATCCCGGGCCCCGCTCACGAGCCGAGTAACCGGATCTTTCGGCCATCAGGCCCGTAAGGCCGTTGGGTTGGCAGCACTGATCGAAACAGGCGCGGAATCTTCATCGGGACGGTCGCCCTCCGGATATCCGGGGGGCGATCTTCTTTCTTGAGGTTCCGGTCGCAGCGCTAGGCGGACCGCGTGGCACGGGCCGGGGTCGGATGACTGCGCCGGCCGACGCCGCGTTGGTCGAGATCGGCCTGGACGACGCGCGCTGCGGCGACCAACTCCGGATCCCGGGTCACG
>DATHTG010000098.1:0-11102 GCA_035463515.1 Candidatus Limnocylindrales bacterium | reverse complement strand
GTTGTCGAGCACGCCGGGTTCGCCGACCGCGTTCGACAGGTGGAGGATCTCTTCCATGAACCGGAACTTCTCTTCGTGGTCGAGCACGGCGGGGATGGTAGCACCGCGCTCCGGCCGCTCGACGCTCAGCCGGGCTGGCAGGCGGCTGCAACGAGGCAGCGGTCCCCGTTCGTCCCGCGCGGCGATGCGCTGTCGATGATGCGCACGAGGAGGTTCGACATGACCGATCGACCCGAAGACCAGCTTCCCGACCACGAGCGACGACCGGAGACCGACATCGGCGGCGGGATCGCCGGCGAGGGTGGCACCGCACCGGAAACGCGCGCGGACCGACGCGCGATAGACGCCGGCGTGGACGACGAACGACCGCAGCCCGGCTCGGATATCGACGATCCGGACCCCGAGGACCCGAACGGCCCCGAGGCTGCCTACCAGCCGCGCAGCATCTGATCCGACACGATTCTCGTGACCAGCCGACGGGCTGCAGGCTGATGACAGCCTGACTACAGGCTGAACCCGGGCGGATCACCAAGCTCGGGGTGCGCGCGCCGGAAGGCCGTCGCGGCCTCGACCGTCCGGAGCCATTCGTAGTAGACGCCCTTGGCGTGGATGATCGTCCCGCCGGCCTCGACGATCCGGCGCAGGCCATGCTCGTGCATGGCGCCCGGCGACGAGGTCGCGTCGACGACGACCGCCACACGGTAGTCGCGGTCGAGCAGGCCGAGCGCCGAATGGGTCACACAGACGTCGGTCTCCGCCCCGACGAGCACCGCGGTCCGCCGCCCGGTCGCGTCCACCGCAGCGAGGATCTCCGGAACGTCGGCGAGCCCGAAGACGGGCTTCGTGAGCACGGGCGTCGACGGCGGCAAGTGATCGGCGATGGCAGGATCCGTCCGGCCGTTGCGGTCCGGCTGCTCCTCGGTCACCACGACCGGGACGTCGAGCGCAGCCGCGACGCGGACCAGCCACGCGATCCGGGCGACGATGTTCGTCCGGTCGTCGCTCGGGTCACCCGCTGACGGCAGGAATCCCGGCTGCGCGTCGACCACGACCAGGACCGAGTCGCCGCGGTCGAGGAGGCGCGCCACCCGGGCTCAGGGGTACAGGCCGCGCATCTCCATGGCGTCGGCGACGCGTCGAACGGCAAGGAGATACGCCGCGGTGCGCATGTCGCACTGTTCGCGGCGCGCCATGGCGAGGACCTCCTGGAAGGCCTTGACCATGATCTCCTTGAGTTTCTCGTTGACGACCTTCTCCGACCAGTGGTCGCGGTTGAGGTCTTGCACCCACTCGAAGTAGCTGACCGTGACGCCGCCGGCGTTGCACAGGATGTCCGGGATCATGAACGTCTTCCAGGACTTGAACAGGATCTCGTCCGCCTCCGGCGTGGTGGGGCCGTTGGCGGCCTCTGCGACGAGCCGTGCCTTGATGTTGCCGGCGTTGGCGGCCGTGATCTGGTTCTCGAGAGCGGCCGGGATGAGGATGTCGCACTCGACCTCGAGGACCTCGGCGTTGCTGATGTCCTTCGCGCTCGGGAAGCCCTGGACGGTGCCGTGCTCTTGCTTCCAGGCGATGACCTTGGCGATATCGAGGCCGTTGGGGTCGTGGATGCCGCCGGTCGAGTCGGACACGGCGACGACCTTCGAGCCCTCCTCGCTGATGAGGCGCGCGGCGATCGACCCGGCGTTGCCGAAGCCCTGGACCGCGACGGTCGCCTTGTCGAGCTCGATCCCGAGGTGTCGGGCGGCCTCGACGATGCAGAAGACGGTGCCACGGGCCGTCGCCTCATTGCGGCCCTCGGAGCCGCCGAGCGAGATCGGCTTGCCGGTCACGACGCCCGGGACGGTGTGCCCGGCATGCATCGAGAACGTGTCCATCATCCACGCCATGATCTGGGCGTTCGTGTTGACGTCCGGGGCAGGGATGTCCTTCTCAGGCCCGACGAGGATCTCGATCTCGGTGAAGTAGCGCCGCGTCAGCGCCTCGAGCTCCTTCTGGCTGAGCTTCTTCGGATCGACGATGACGCCGCCCTTGCCGCCGCCGTACGGGATGCCGACGACCGCGCACTTCCAGGTCATCCACATCGCGAGCGCCTTGACCTCGTCGAGGGTAACGTCCTGGTGGTAGCGGATGCCGCCCTTGGCGGGGCCGCGCCCGAGGTTGTGCTGGACGCGGTAGCCGGTGAACACCTGGACCGACCCGTCGTCCATGTGGACCGGGAAGTGGACGGTGAACTCGCGGCGCGGTTCGCGCAGCACGAGGCGCATCCCCGGGTCCAGGTTGAGACGCTCGGCGGCAAGGTCGAACTGTCGCTGTGCGACCTCCCATGCGTTGATGCGCGCAGCGACGTGCTCGGTCGTCATCGAAAGAGGAACCTCGTTGTCGGGCGGCCTCCCCGGGCCGCCGCGTCGGTCTGGGCCGTCTCCCGGACGACCCCACGGGGCGTGTCGACGGGACCTCGACCAGACGGCCCGATCCGCGACGCGCGACTCATGTGCGACGGGGAGTATAGCCGCGGCGTGGTCACTGACGCCTCCCCGATGGTACCGGTGCGCAAGGTTGCCGCAACCCTGTCGCAACCAGTCGTCGTCACAGATGCGTGACGAGACGTGCCGCTAGCTCGGGCGGTAGAGGATCGCGGCGCCGACGCAGCCCGGCCCCACGTGGGGTCCGACAGACGGCCCGACCAGTTCCGTCGACACGGCATTCGGATCGAGTGTCGGCAAGTGTGTCAGCAGCTCGGCACGGAATGCGTCGATGTCTGGCGTGACCGAATGGAGGATCGAAAGCCGCTCGACGGGCTTCTCGATGACCAGCTCGATGAGCTTTTCACGCGCCTTCGACTTCGTACGGACCCGTTCGATGGTCGTCACCTCGCCGTGCTTCAGCATGATCACAGGCTTGACCGACAGGAGCGTCCCGATCGCCGCCTGCGCGCCGCTGATCCGGCCGCCCTTCTTGAGGTACTCGAGCGTCTCGAGCGCGAAGTAGATCCGCAGGTCCTGGGCTCGCTCCTCCAGGGATGCCGCGATCTCCGCTGCGGGATGATCGGCCTCCGCAAGCTCCAGGCCCATCCGAGCGAGGATGCCGACGGCCATCGACGCACTCAGGGAGTCGACGACATGGATCTCGCGGTCGGGCAGCATGTCACGCGCGACGCGGGCACTCTTGATCGTCCCGGACAGCGTCTCGGCGACATGGACGGACACGATCGCCTCCGCGCCATCGGCGAACGCCGCCTCATACGCGTCCTTGAAGTCGCCGGGAGACGAGGCGGCGGTCGTCGGGAACGGCGCGTCCGGCGCCGTCATCCGGTCCCAGAAGACGGGGCCGGTCATGTCGACTCCCGCCTTGTACGACTGCGCCCCGAAGTTGACGATCAACGGGACGATGTGGAGGCCGGACGCTGCTGCCTCCGCCGGGTCGAGATCGGACGCCGAGTCCGTGAAGATCGCGACGCGAGCCACCTTTGGGACTCCTCCTCCCAGCGACCATGGGCCGGTCGTTGCGGGGCATCATACGGGCCGCGTCCAGCCGTTCCGGTAGGCTTGCCGGGCATGGATCGATCGATGTGGGCCGTGCTGGCCGGCACATTCACGCTGCGCTTCAGCACCGGTCTCACCGGCGCCATGCTGGCTGTCTACCTGGCGAAGTTGCCCGAGCATGGCGGCGAGGTCGTGACCGGCACGACCCTCGCGATCCTCCACGCGATGTTCTACATCGCGGAGCTCGTCCTCTCCCCGTTCTTCGGGATCCTCTCGGATCGACTGGGGCATCACCGCGTGATGCTGTTCGGTCCGGCGTTCGGCGCGATCGCGGTGGTCCTGACGGGGCTGACGACGAACCTCGTCGTCCTCGGCGGCACCCGCTGGCTCGAGGGAGCGTCGACCGCGGCGAGCGTCCCGTCGATCCTCGGGTTCATCGCGATCGCGACGGCCACCGACGAGGGGCTGCGCGGCAAGATGTCGGCCCGCTTCGAAGGTGCGACGCTGCTGGGCATCGGTGCCGGCTTCGCGCTGGCTCCGGTCGCGTTCCAGACCTTCGGGCCCTCTGCGTTCTTCGCGAATGCCGTGATGTATGGCGTGTCGTTCGTGATCTTCCGGATCGTCAAGGACCCCGCCGGCGAGGCGGCGTCGATCGCCGCACCGCACGTCGGGTTCAGCCGGTATCTGGAGCTGACGCGCAGCTCGCACGTCTGGCTGCTTGCGCCGACCTGGATCGCCGTGAACGCGTCGATCGGCCTGTGGTTCAGTCAGTCGATCTTCCAGTTCGCTCAGGCGAACCCGCGCTTCCCGGATCAGGTGCTGATGCAAGGCTTCACCGCCGTCGAGATCTCCGCGGCCGCCGTCGTGATCGGCGTGCTCTTCGGCGCCGGCCTCCTGTACTGGGGGAACCGGTTCAAGAACACTCGACGCACGACGATCATCCTGTACGGCATCCTCGGCGGCGCGGCACTCGTGGCGGCGGGCATCGTCGTCAACCATTCAGCCGGGCTGCCGGTGGCGGTCCCACTGGCGGCGGCGGCCGTCGCCGCATTCGGCCTGTTCGTGCTGGCCGGTGCGACGCCGGCGGCTCTCGGTCTGCTCGCCGACATCTCCGAGCGGTTCCCCAAGGACCGCGGCGCGATCATGGGTCTCTATTCGGTGTTCCTCGCCGTCGGCCAGATCGTGGGCGCGCTGATCGGCGGGATCGCCGCGGACGCCCGAGGCATCGACGGGATGCTCATCGCGACCGTGGCGCTCCTGATCGTCGCGCTGGTGCCACTCGCCCAGCTCCGCCGCGGCGAGGAGGAGCTCGGGTCCGTCCGCCAGGCTGCGGGACCGTCCGACCGCCCGGTATGAGCGTGGACCGGCCGCTCGTTCCCGCACCGCTCGTCCGGGGATCGCATGGAGCGGTCGTGGCGCCCCATCACCTCGCGACGGCGGCCGGGCTCGGGGTGCTGCGCGCCGGTGGGTCCGCGGTGGATGCCGCGATCGCGACGAACGCGGTGCTCGCCGTCGTCGTGCCGCAGAGCTGCGGGGTCGGTGGCGACGCGTTCTGGCTGATCTGGGACGCGGCGGCCAAGCGGCAAGTGGCGCTGAACGGCTCGGGCCGGAGCGCGGCGGCCATGGATGCCGCACGGCTCCGGGCCGACGGCCATGAACGGATGCCGTTCCGCGGACCGCTGAGCATCACGGTGCCGGGTGCCGTCCGCTCGTGGGGTGACGCGCACGGCCGGTTCGGTCGGCTGTCACGGGACGCGGTCCTCGCCCCAGCCCTCGAGCTGGCACGGGACGGGTTCGCGGCATCGGACGAGTTCGTCGAGGACGTCGAGGCGATGGCCCTCGTCGCGCGAGGGACGCCCGCCGCGGACGGCTTCGAGCCGGTCTTCCGCTCCCTCGGCCGCGCGTGGCGCCCTGGCGACCGGGTCCGGCTACCGGCTCTGGCTGGAACGCTGGAGACGATCGCGCGCGAGGGCTTCGATGCCTTCTACGACGGCGATCTCGGGGCGCGGCAGGCACGGGCCCTCCAGGCCGCGGGATCGCCCCTCACCGTCGACGACCTGCGGTCGCATGCATCGACATGGGGCGAGCCGATCGACGTCGACTACCGCGGCGTCCGCGCCACGACGCATCCGCCCAACAGCTCAGGCGTCGTCGCCCTCGAGATCCTCGGCATCTTGTCGCGGTTCGATCCGCCTCCGGCGACCGCCTTCGGCCCTCGTGGCGTGGAGGACCCGCGCTGGATCCACCTCGGGCTCGAGGCATCCAAGCTCGCCCTCGCCGATCGCGATCGCTCCCTCACCGACCCCGAGGCCGTCGACGTGCCCGTCGCCGAGATGCTCGACCCGGGCAGGCTCGCGGATCTCGCCGCTCGGATCAGCCTTGACCGAGCCTCCGAACCCGCCGCCGCGACCAACCCGCCAGGGGGCGGCACGATCTACCTTGCGGTCGTCGACCGTGACGGGAATGCCGTGAGCCTGATCGAGTCGAACTGGGCCGGATTCGGGTCGGGCGTCGTCGACCCCGAGACCGGGATCCACTACCACAACCGCGGGAGCTACTTCAGCCTCGAGCCGGATCACGCGAACGTCCTGGCGCCGCGCAAGCGGACGCTCCACACGCTGCTCCCCGGGATGCTGTTCCGTGCCGGCCAGCCCGATCCGTGGATCGTGGTCGGATCGATGGGAGGCGATGCCCAGCCGCAGGTCCACGCGCAGTTCGTAAGCGCCGTGGTCGACGGCGGCGTCGATATCGCGACCGCTGTGGCTGCCCCGCGCTGGTACGTGCAGCCCCGCGAGCTCCTTGCGCCGCCGATCGATGTCTCGCTGGAGCCTCGTCACGGGCCGGGCATCGCCGAGACGCTGCGCGATCTCGGCCACCGGCTCGTCGCGACTGCGCGGTTTGACAGCAACGTCGGCCATGAGCACGCGATCGAGCTGATCGACGGCGGACCGGCCGCCGCCGGCACCTTGGCGGCCGCGACGGACCCGCGGAGTGACGGTTTGCCTGCCGTCTGGTGACGCGCGCGCCATATGCGATACTCCGGGGCGCCGGTGACAGGCGAGCGCTCACACGACGCCGTCACCGGCATCTTCCCGTCGAGCGTGCGAAGCGGAGCTGCCCGTGACCTCGAACGTCGCTCAGAACTACCCGTACTCGAGCGAGAGCGAGGCCGACCGCGCGGCGACGATCGACCGGCTCGTCTCGGAGCGCGAGGAGCTCAAGGCGACGATCGACGCCGGGTCGACCCCGCTGGACGGGCAGGACCGCTGGTGGGTCTACAAATGCCCGACGCGCGGGTGCGCGGGTCTGCTCCACGCGGCGGGCTACGCCGCTGACAAGCACGCCGTGTTCGTCGTGTGCGACGGGACGTGCGGGAAGACATTCCTGCGCTAGAGGACACCACAGGCCGGGCCGGGGCGCCGGCCGAGGCTGTCGCCGCCAGCCGGCGACGCGTGCTGGTCGATGCGGCGGGGATCGCGGTCTCGGCGCTAGGCTTCGGGTTCGTCTACGGGCTCTCGGCGCGGGAAGCGGGCTTCTCCCCGATCGAAGCGCTCGCGATGAGCGTCATCGTCTTCGGCGGCGCCGCGCAGTTCGCCGCCGTCGGCTACGTGGCCAGCGGCCTTGCGTGGCCCGGCATCGTCCTGCTCACAGGCCTGCTGAACGCGCGCCACCTGCTCTATTCCGCGGCGTTGGCGCCATATCTGTCGCGCGTGCCGTTCGCCCGCCGGGCGGTGATGGCCCACCTCCTCACGGACGAGGCGTTCGCGCTGTCGATCGGGCACTTCCGGCGGATCGGGTTCACCGACGAGTGGGGCTACTGGATCGGCGCGATCGTGTCGACGTTCATCCCCTGGAACCTGGCAACGCTCGCGGGGGTGCTGCTCGGCGGCCAGATCCCCGATCCCTCGCGGTTCGGCATCGACATCATCTTCCCGGCCGCGATGATCGGCCTGTCGGTCGGGCTCCTGACAGGGCGGCGCGAGATCGTCGCCGCCGTCGTGGGCGCGGCCGTCGGCGTCGTGGTCGCGCTGCTGACGAGCCCGGCGGTCGGGATCATCGTCGGCGGGCTGATCGGGCCCGCGGTAGGGTTGCTCGTCCCGACGCGGTTCGCCCATGAGACAGCTCCGCTCGGTACCCCGGAATCGGCCGATCGATTCTTCATGCCCGGCAGCCACGTCGAGCGGCCGCCGGACGATCCGGAGGGTTCTCCCGGGTGAGTACCGAGCTCATCCCGCTCGCGGTCCTGATGTTCGTCGTGACCTACCCGAGTCGTGCGCTCGGGCTGCTGACGCCGTGGCTCGACAAGCTACCGCGCGTCGGGTTCGACTATTTGCAGCTCGTCGGTCCAGCGGTGCTGGCGTCACTCGCGGCCGTGTCCGTCATGGTCGTGACGGACGACGCGGGGACGCCCTCGTTCCATATCGGAGTCGAATGGATCGCAGTCCTCGCCTGTCTCGGCGTAACCGCCTGGCGACGGAACCTGCTGTTGGGGCTCGTCGCGGCGGTCGCGATCGTGGTCGTCGCGCGTGCCACGGGACTGGCGGCACTCCCCGCCTGACGCTCAGCTGCGGACGGCGTCGACCTCGATCTCGACCAGCAAGCTCGGCTCCATCAGTTCGGCGACCGCGACCATCGTCGCCGCGGGTCGAACCTCGCCGAAGACTTCCCCGTGCACCGCTGAAAGGTCAGCGGACAGCGACATATCCGTGATGAACATCCGCGTGCGGACCACGTCGCGCAGCGTGAATCCGCCCTCGGTCAGTGCCCGCTCGATGATCCCGAACACCGTGCGCGCCTGACCGGCGACGTCGCCCGGGTGCTGCGAGACGCCGTCGGGACCAGCGTCGGTCGTGCCGGCGACCCAGCACGCATCACCCACGACGACCGCCCGGCTGTACCCGGCGACCGTCTCCCACGGTCCGCCCGACGAGATACGCCGTCGCGCCTCGGTCACGCGCCGAACCGCGGATCGTCGGCCCGCCACTCCAGGACGGCCGGGTCGCGCGCGATCGAGAGCAGCAGCCCGGCGAGCAGCGTCGTCCGCGGCACGATCGAGTCGACCTCGAGGTACTCCGCCGGCGAGTGGTCGTTGCCGCCCACCGGGCCGAGGCCGTCGAGTGTCGGCACGCCCATCCCGGACGTGGTATTGGCATCGGACGCGCCGCCGGTCGACGTGTCGGGCACAGCGAAGCCGAGCCGGTCGGCGATCGCTTGCGCATGTTCGACGAGCCGTCCCGACCGCTCGAGTCGTTCCATCGGCAGCCACGAGACGCGGACGTCGACATCGACGGTCGTGTCGGGCACCTCGGTCGCCGCGGCGACCTCGCGCACGGCGGCCTCGACCGTGTGCAGCCCTTCAGCGGTCGTGGATCGGACGTCGACCTCCAGATCGCACCGCTCCGCGACGACATTCGGACGCGTCCCGCCGCCGATCTTGCCGACGTTGACGGTGACGCCCTCCCACCGGCCATTGAGCGCGTGCAGCCCGCGGACGACCCGCGCAGCCTCGAGGATCGCGCTCCTCCCCTTCTCCGGCTCCACGCCGGCGTGAGCCGCCCGACCGTGGACGGTCACGCGTGTGTCGAGGATCCCCTTGCGCGCCGAAACGATGTCACCGTTCGCACGCGCGCACTCGAGGACGAGGGCCGCGTCGACGTCCTTGGCCGCACCGCGGATATGCGGCGTCGACGACGGCGAGCCGATCTCCTCATCGGGATTGGCGATGAACGTCAGGCGCTCGAACGGCACGCCACCTGCCTCGCCGATGATCGCCTTGATCGCGTAGAGACCGGCCAACAGCCCGGACTTCATGTCGGTGACGCCCGGGCCGTGGGCGATCCCATCCGCGATCCGGAACGGACGGGCCGCCGCGGTCCCGGGATCGAACACCGTGTCCATGTGGCCGATCAGCAGGACGCGCGCTGCACCGGGCTGGCCGGCGAACGTGCCAACGACCGTCGAGCCGTAGCGTCCGCTCGGGTCGGGCCGAACATCGACCTGCGCGCCAAGACCCTCCAGGAACGCAGTCACCCAGCGACCGACCTCGTCGACCCCCTCCGGCGTGTACGACCCACAGTCGATGCTGACCAGCCGTTCGAGGTCGGCAAGGTAGGCGGGGAAGTCGGCGGCGATCGACGCGCGCAGCGCGTCGAGTTCGAGCACTGCGTCAGGACCGCTGGTCTCGGTCGCCACGGCGGCAGTCTAGCGACCGCGGCGGGTTGTTATCCTCGCGAGACCGTGCGCCTCATCGAGATCCGGATGCTGGAGGGACCTAACGTCTACCGGCTCGAGCCGGTGGTCAAGGTGGAGCTGGCAGTCGGTCGGCGGCGGACCTGGTATGGCCAGCGGGATCCGGGCCGGCACGCCATCGTGCGACTCGGGGCGGCGGTGCCGGCGCGGGACTGGCCCGACCCTATCGCAGCGATCGTCGCGTGGGTCCGCCGTCTAAGGGCGGACCACGCTGAAGGCCGTGGCGGACTGGCGGTCCATCGCTCGTCCGATCCCGGGCACTGGATCATCACGTACCCGTGGACCGGCGAGGAACGCGCGCGCCTCCTGACCGATGCCGCGCTCGCGCTCGCTGAGCGGGACGTCTCGCCATCTCGGACCGCTCGGCTCACCGGAGCCCAAGAGCGCTTGCTCGAACGCTGGAGCGAGCGGATCGCGGCCGCACGGACGACACCGCCGCCCTGGATCCGCGATGCCGATCGACGCATCCCAGCCATCTCGATCTCCGGGACCAACGGCAAGTCCACGGTCTCGCGCCTGATCACCCACATCCTGATCGGGGCCGGCAAGCGAGTGGGGACCACGACGTCGGACGGGGTCCTCATCGACGAGCGGATGGTCGAGCCCGGCGACTGGACCGGACCTGGCGGCGCGCAACAGGTGCTCCGACGCTCGGATATCGATGTCGCCGTGCTCGAGACGGCACGTGGCGGGATCGTCCTCCGAGGCATGGGCTACGAATCGAACGACGCGTCGGTGCTGACGAACGTGTCGTCCGACCACCTCGACCTGCAGGGCATCCACACGCTGCCCGAGCTCGCCGAGGTGAAGTCGACGATCTGCCGCGTGACCAAGCCGTCCGGCTGGGTCGTCCTCAACGCCGACGATCCCCTCGTCGCCGCCGTCGGTCGACGGGTGCGCGGGAATGTCGCGTACTTCTCGGCGGCGACGGCACTCCCCAACGTCCTCCGCCGCCACGTCCGGGGCGGTGGCCGCGCCTACGTCGTTCGCGACGGGGCGCTGATGGAGCTCGAGGGCGAGCGCGAATCGTCGATCGTCGAGGTGCGGCGGGTGCCGATCACGATCGGCGGGCTGGCCCGGCACAACGTCGCGAACGCGTTGGCGGCGGCGGGCGGGGCACGCGGATTGGGCGCCACGCTGGCGCAGGTGCGCGACGGACTCTCCGACTTCGCGCCGTCGTCGGATCGTTCGCCGGGTCGGCTGAACCTGTTCCGGCTCGGGTCGAGGGTGGTCATCGTGGACTTCGCCCACAACGAGGCCGGGATCAACGCCGTGCTGGATGTCGCGGAGGGCATCGCGGCAGGTGGTGCAGGCCGAACCGCGCCGATCACGGCGATCATCGGCACGGCCGGAGATCGCCCGGACGAC
>DATHTG010000097.1:0-5906 GCA_035463515.1 Candidatus Limnocylindrales bacterium | reverse complement strand
GTACCGCGGCCGTCGTCGGTGTCGACCGCGAGGCGGCCACGGCGCACGAGCTGGCTGGCCTCCGCGACGCCGGTGTCGCCGTCCTGGCGGTCGAACTGCCCGAGGGCCCGATCTTCCACAACATCGAGACGCCGAATGGTCGCCGACAGGTGTCGATGGCGGCGGGCGTGCCGGTCCGACCCGTCGAGCTGCCGTCGGCGTGGATGGCGAGTCGGTCGTGGTCGTTGGTGCCGGTCGCGGACGAAGTGCCGGACGACTGGGTCGACGTCATCCCCTCCGATGCGATCGTCGGCGTCGCCTGGCAGGGGATGCTGCGGCGCATGGTCCCGGGCGGGGACGTGGAGCGCATCGCACCGAGCGACCGGGCCGTCCTTCGCCGAGCCGACCTCGTGGGCCTCAGCCATCTCGACGTCGCGAAAGGCACGTCGCTCGGGGAGCTCGAACGGTTCCTGCATCCCGGTGCGCGGCTCCTGATCACGCAGGGCGGTCACGGTGGACTGCTCGTGACGACCGGCGACGACGGGCCGGTCGAAGTGCTGCGCTACCTGCCCACGCCGACCGACCACGAGGTCGACCCGACCGGGGCGGGGGACACGTTCCTCGCCGCGCTCCTCGCGGTCATCGTCCGTCCCAGCATCGCCGGGTCGTCCGGCCGGTCCCATGCACGTGCCCTTCGGTTCGCGGCGGCCGCGGGCTCGCTCGCGGTGGAGGACATCGGGCTGGCCGGCGTGCCGGACCGAGCGTCGGTGCTCGCTCGACGCTCCAGGGAGCGCGTCCGTCGTGCCGTCGTGCCGAGCATGACGGCGGAGATCGGCGTCGAGGATCCGCGCCAGTGACGGTCGACCGCTCGACGCTCAGGCCGGCGCCGGACCGCTCGAGCCGCGAACCTGGAGATCGACCGGAAGCTGGACCGACGAAGGGCCGACGCCATCCTCCCCGATGAGCCGCTCGACCGCCCAGCGGCCCATCTCCTCGGTCCGCTGTGAGATCGTCGTGAGGGGCGGGTCGACGTACGCGGCGAGCGCCACATCATCGAAGCCCACGACGCTCGCGTCCGCCGGCACGCGGCGTCCTCGTCGGCGGAGTGCGCGGAGCGCGCCGATCGCCATCAGGTCGTTGTAGGCGACGAACGCCGTCGTCTCGGGCGCCCGATCCAGGAGCTCGTTCGCCGCGACCTCACCACCCCACACGAGCGCCTCACCCCGGGCGATCTCCAGCCCGTTCGCGTCCATGTCGGCATCGCGCAATGCTCGGCGGACGCCCGCGAGCCGGGCGGGAGCGTCGACGTTCCGCGGTGGCGGCATCAGGTATCCGAACCGCTGGTGCCCCAACCCGACCAGGTGCTCGGCGACCATGCGGCCGCCGCCCTCGTTGTCGGACATGATGGTCGGCAGGTCGGCGTCCGGCGCGGCCGTGTTCACGAGCACGACCGGGATGGGCGGTGCGGTGAGCCAGTCGCCGTGGCGCGCGCCGAGACTGCTGGCGGCGATGACGAGCCCGTCCACCCGCCGATCCGCAAGCAGTTCGAGGTATGACGCCTCGCGGTCGGGATCGTCCGCTGCGTTGCACAGCAACACGGAGTAGCCGGCCGCGCGCGCGGCGTCCTCGACCGACCTGACGAGCTGCGGGAAATAGGGGTTCTCGATGTCGGTGATGATCAGCCCGAGCGTCTGCGTCGAGCGGCGCTTCAGCGACCGGGCGACCTCGGACGGCCGATAGTCGAGCTCGCGAGCCGCCTGCAGCACTCGTGCCTGGGTCGCCGCGCTCGCGCGGCCGAGGCCGGACAGCACGCGGCTGACCGTCGCGGTCGATACGCCGGCCTTCGCCGCGACGTCGGCGATCGTCGTCGTCATCGTCACCCCCGCCTGGCAGCCGCGATCACGCCGCCGCCGGCGGTCGGGTCGGTCCTCAGTGGCTCACCGACGGCTGCTCGGGTGCAGCGGCGGACGACGGCGGCCGTCGGTCGCTCCTGGACAGCGCCTCGAGCTCACGGGTCAGCTCGTGGAGCTCGTCACCGCCGCCCATCTGGCTGTGGAGCTGCGCCTCATCGACGTCGCCGCGATCGAACTGGCCACCGGTCCGGCCGCGAGACAGGATCGTGAACGTGTCGCCGATCGGCAGCGCATGCGACACGTTGTGGGTGATGAAGATCACGCCGAGCCCGCGGTTGCGCGCCGCGATGATGTGCCGCAGCACGATCGCCGATTGCTTGACGCCGAGCGCCGAGGTCGGCTCGTCCAGGATGAGGACCCGCGCCCCGAAGTACTCGGCGCGCGCGATCGCCAGCGTCTGGCGCTCGCCTCCGGACAGCGTGCCGACGGCCTGATCCGTGTCGCGCACGTCGATGCCGATGCGCTTCATCTCCTCCCGGGCGATCCCGGCCGCCCTGGGGATGTCGAACCGCTTGAACGGCCCGAATCCCACGGTCGGCTCGTTGCCGAGGAAGAAGTTGCGGGTGATGCTCATCAGCGGCATCACGGACAGGTCCTGGTACACGGTCGCGATGCCTGCGTCGAGCGCGTCGCGCGGCGAGCTGAACTCGACCGGCTGACCGTCGACCGCGAGCGTGCCCTTGTCGGGGCGATGGACGCCTGAGAGCGTCTTGATCAGCGTCGACTTGCCGGCGCCGTTGTCACCAAGCAGGCACGTGACCTGGCCGGGCCGGACCATCAACGACACTCCCTCGAGGGCGACGACCGCGCCGAAATACTTCGACACGTCCCGTGCCTCGAGGAGCGGCGGCCCGTCGGCCGCGGCAGCCGCCGGCGTCTGGTCCATGAGGGCGTCGGTCATGGGGGTCGCATCCATGGGTCGGCCCTCCTATGTCAGGCCGGCGAACCTTCGCCGGATCCAGTTGTTGAGGACGACCGCGACGAGCAGCAGCGTGCCGATCGCGATCTTGTACCAGTCGGCGTTGATGTCAGCGAAGACGATGCCCTGACGGGCCATGCCGAGCGCGAGCGCGCCGAGCGCGGTGCCGGCCACCGAGCCATACCCACCGGTCAGAAGCGATCCGCCGATGACCGCGGTGGTGATCGCGTCGAGCTCATACCCGGTGCCACGCAGGATGTCCGCCGAGGTGAACCGGGTCGTCTGGATCGCCGCCAGGATCGCCGCCGACAGCGCCGTCATGGCGAACAGTGCGATCTTCACACGTGCGACCGGGACGCCGAGGTTTCGGGCGGCCGCCCCGGAGCCACCGACGCCGGCGATCCAGTTGCCGAACCGTGTCCGCCCGAGGACGTAGATGCCGACGATCGCGATCAGGAGCCAGACCAGGATCGACACCTGGACGAACGTCGTGCTGCCGTCCGGATTGGTGATCGGGAAGTTGAACCCGAACAATGCCCCCAGTGGATCGTTGCGGACCATCGTGGGGTCGAGCGGGATGTAGGTGATGGGGCTGACGCTCGAGGTGAGCACCGACGACGCGCCCCGGATGATGAACAGCGTCGCGAGCGTCACGATGAATGACGGGAGACCCGTGCGGACGACGATGTACCCGTTGATCACGCCCAGGAAGGTCGTGATGACCATCCCGAGGATGATCGACAGCCAGAGCGGGAGCTGGGCGATCGTCGCGAGGATCGCCATCACGATGCCCGCGAACCCGACCATCGAGCCGATCGACAGGTCGAACTCGCCGGCGATCATCAGCAATGCGACGGACGTCGCGATGACGCCGATCTGCGCCGCGACGTCGAGGTAGTTGAGCGTCCCGGCGAGACCCAGGAACGCCGCGTTGCCTCGCGCCAGGGAGAGCGCGGCGAACACGATCCAGACGAAGACGACGATGATCAGCGCCCCCGCGGCAGGCCGAGCCAGGACGCGCTGGGTGAGCGAGAGCTGCCGGAGTCGGTCGGATCCCGGCGCGCGCGGCGCCGCGGTCGTCGTACTCGCCATCGGTCCCTCCAGGCGAAATGCGGGAGGGGCCAGCGGGTGCCGGCCCCTCCCGGAACGGGTCTAGCGAAGGCCCTTCGCGGCGAGGCCGATGACGGCCTCGGCGTCGGCCTGGGTCACGAACCCGGGGCCGGTCATGATCAAGCCCGTGCCGTTGCCGGTCGGGAGGTTCTTGGTCTCGGCGTAGTTCGTGAGGATGACGATCGGCATGTAGCCCTGCAGGAACTGCTGCTGATCGATGGCGAAGTCCATCTTCCCGTCCTTGATCGCCGTCAGCACGTCAGCGCTGAGGTCGAAGGTCGCGAGATGGACGGTCTTGCCGGACGCGGCGACCGCGTCGAGTGCCGGCTTGGCGACCGACGGGCCGAGCGTGAGCAGGCCGTCGATCGTCGGGTCGGACTGCAGGGCGGCGGCGATCGTCGCCTGCATCCCCGCCGGGTCCGAGATGTTCCCGGTCAGGATCATGTCGTCGCTGGCCGTGATGCCCAGCCCCTCGAAGAAGCCGTTGCAGCGCAGGGTCAGCGCCTGGTTGCCGACCTCCTGGTTGAAGCAGCGGGCGTTCTTGACGCCGGCCTCCTTGAACCGCTCGCCGGCGCCCTTGCCGGCCTCGAACTCGGTCTGGCCGACGTGGGCCAGGATGCCGAGATCCTTGAAGACGTCCGACCCCGAGTTCATCGACACGACCGGGATACCGGCCGCCACGGCCTTCTGGATCGCCGGCCCGAGCGCGTCGGGGTTCGGGATCGAGACCACGAGCCCGGTCGGCTTCTTCGCGACCGCGGCGTCGATGAGCGAGACCATGCCGGGCATGTCGCTCTCCGCGCCGGGGGCGCTGTAGTTCGCCGTCACGCCCATGTCGGCGGCACCGGCCTTGACGCCGTTGCGCACGACGCCCCAGAAGCCGTCCTGTGCCTGGCCATGGGTGACGATCTCGATCTTGACGTCGCTGCGCTTGACGAGCGCGCCGTCCAGGCCGCCGCCGGTCGCGCCCGATCCCGTGGGCGTCCCAGTCGAACAGGCGCCGACGACGAGCGCCGCACCTGCGAGCGCGACGAGGACCTTGCTCCGCAGACTCATACCGTTCGTTCTCCTCCGTTGGCCGCGGCAGCCGCGGCAGTCCCGATGTCATCCACCGCGTGGGTGGAGCCGAGGGATGGGTTCGCGGCCCGCTTGGCCGCCAAGGTCCGACACCTCCTTTCGTCCGGCCGTCCCGAGGACGGGGCCGAAACCCCTCCTAGCCGGGGATCTCCGCGAGCTGCACCGGTCGGTGTTCGTGGAGCGAGCGATCGGCCGCTTCGGCGATGCGCAACGATGCGACACCGTCCTGGGCCGTGCATGGGCTTGCTGAATCGCCGCGGGCGACCGCGACGAAGGCGGCGAACTCCGCCGCGTAGGCCGCTTCGAAGCGCTCGAGGAAGTCACGCCAGGCCGGCCCCGCGGGTGGCGGGACGCCGGGCTCGACGGAACGGATCGGCGTCCGCGGGCTGAGCCCGACCGAGACGCTGTCCTTCGACCCGAAGACCTCCGCCCGGACGTCATAGCCGAGCGGGTCGTGACGGGAGACCGTGAGGACCGTGAACGGCCCGTCGACGAGGCGCATCGAGACCATCGCCGTATCGACGTCGTCGTACTTGGAGAAGACCGGGAAGCCGCGGACGCCGCCATCGGCATAGACCTCCTCGACTTCGCAGCCGGTCATGAACCGGAGGACGTCGAAGTCGTGGACCGAGAAATCGCGGAACAGGCCGCCGGACTGGGCGATGTACGCCTCGTGCGGGGGCGCGGGATCGTGGCCGGCCAGCCGGACCGCGTAGAGCGTGCCGAGTGCGCCGGTCTGGATGAGTCGGTGCGCCTCCCGGTAGCCCGCATCGAAGCGCCGCTGGAAGCCGAGTTGGAACGGGATGCCGGAGCGGTCGATATCCGCGGCCAGCGCGATCGTCTCGTCCAGGTTGCCGGCGAGCGGCTTCTCGCAGACCGCCGGGATCCCGCGACGGATCGCTTCGCGG
>DATHTG010000096.1:0-3336 GCA_035463515.1 Candidatus Limnocylindrales bacterium | reverse complement strand
CAACTCCTCGACGACATCCTTGGGGTAGACCTCGCCGAGAGGTTTCTTCGTCTCGACCCCGGCCGGCAGCGTGGCCCACGCGTCGGCGTACTCGGTCGGGTTCTCGGCGGTGCCCAAGCGGGTCGGGAACTTGCCCTCGGGGGCGAGGGCCAGCCACTCGACGTATCCCTCGGACATCATGTACTCGACGAACGCTTGCGCGGCCGCCGTGTTCGAATCCTTGCTGATCGCGAAGGACACCAGCTCGCCGAATTGCGCCTCGGTGGCCCCGTTGCCCTTCAGCGCAGTCACGACTCCGCTGTTCTTGGCAAGGAAGAGCGGATCCGCCTGACATTCAGGGCAGGCCGGTGGCGCGTCGTTGCGAAGCCCGGCGAGCTCGTCAAGCAGGAACGACGACCACACGATCATCGCGGCATTGCCTGCGAAATACGCAGCCCGCGTCGTGTCCGCGTCCTGGAGTCCTGCGACCGAGCCCTCGTTGACGAGGGATGTGTAGAAGTTGAACGTGTCGACGCACTGTTGCGACGCGAGCGTGACGCCGCCCTGGTCGTCGGTGAGCTGGCAATCGTTCGCCACGGCGAAATGCTCGAACGTCTGCTGCGTGAACGCATCGGGCCCCGTCGAGAGGACGATGCCGGCCTTCCCGCCGGTGTTCAGCGCCTTCGCCGCGGCCTGGATGGCAGCGAAGTTGTCGGGGGCGGCGAGGCCCTGGGCCTCGAAGAGATCCTTGCGGTACACGAGCAGCTGGGTCCAGCTGTCGCTCGGGACGGCGACGAGGTTGCCATCCGCCGTCACGAGCTCGAGCGAGCGAGCGGAGAACGTGTCTCGACCGAGCTTGTCGACGACAGCCTGGGCGGCCGCCGGGTCGGCGATATCGTCCGCGGCGAGTGAATGGATGAATCCCAGCGACAGCGCGCCGAAGACATCGGGCAGCGTGCCCGCGGCCACCGCGGACGTGATCTGGGACTGCAGTTGGTCCTCGGCGATCGCGACGGTCTCGACGTTGATCCCCGAGGCCTGCGTGAACTTCGCGATCGTCGCCTTCATGGCGTCGACGCGGGCCTGGTTATCTTCGGCGGTCCAGAACGTGATGTCGCCGCTCGGCGCTTCCGACGCGGCGCCGGAACCCGACGGAGCGGCCGACCCGCCGTCCGATGGCTCAGGGGCGTTCGAGACCGGTGTCCCCTCGCCACATGCCGAGATGATCAGGAGCACACCAAGCAGTGCCCCACCGCGCAATCGCGTCATGCCTCCTCCTCCACCGTGTCCCCCGACCATGGTAGAACGCGAGCACGCTAGACGACTTATGTCGCGGTGTCTACGGGCTTCGCCCGGATCTCACGAAAGCCGCGCCCGTAGACTGGCGGAACGTGGTGAAGGTCGAAGGATGACGGTCCGTCTCGCCGTCCAATCCCGTCTGGTTCCAGGCCGGTCGCTTCGAGAGCGGTATGACGGCGCTCGACGGCTGGGCTTCGACGGGGTCGAACTGTCGGTCGCGCCAGAGGGTCCGACGATGATCCCGCTTGCGGAGGAGGCGGTCAGGGACGAGATCCCTGTCACGGCCATCTGCTCGGGTCACCGCGGCTGGCTCATCGACCCGGACCCAGCCCAGGTCGCGGCGGCCCGAGAGGACGTCGACCGGCTGCTCGAGCTCTCTGGGGCGCTCGATGCTCCCCTGATCCTCGTTCCCGTCTATGGGAGGACACGCAAGTTCCCGGCCGCATCGACGGGGCGGTCACCCGAGGACGACGAGGCCCTCTGGCTCGAGGGACTTCGCCAGGCCACAGCGACCGCGGAGAAGGTGGGCGGCCGTATCCTCGTCGAGGCGATCAATCGATACGAGAATTCCGTGTCCGTGACGTTGGCCGATGCCGCCCGTTGGGCTCGACTGATGGACAGCCCGTCGGTCCGGATGATGGCCGACGTCTTCCACATGAATATCGAAGAGTCGGACCTGGCGACGGCGTTCGAGCCGGTCGCACACGACCTCGCCTACGTGCATCTCGGAGATAGCCAGCGGCTGGAACCAGGCCGTGGCCACCTCGACTTCGACGCCGTGTTCCGGGGTCTGGCACGGATCGGCTACCAGGGCTGGGCATCGATGGAGTGCAACCTGTCCGGGCCGCCAGACGAGGTCCTGCCAGCTGCGGTCCGATTCATCCGCGCCGCGATCGAGCGCGCGGGCGCGTGAAGAGCGTCGAGACCCTGCGGCGGGCCGGCGAGATCGGGGGCCGGACCGTGCAGATCGTCGAGACGGGCGCGGTCGAGGTCGCCACGTACGAACCCGCGCCCCTCGAGGAGGGTTTCGTCCGCATCCGGACCGTACGGTCAGCGATCAGCCCTGGCACCGAGATGACGTTCTACGGCCGAGACGCCTCCAATGTCTATCTGCACAAGCGCTGGGACCCCGACCTTCGAGTCTTCGAGCCGGGTGAGCCCGGACTCGACTATCCCGTCGTCTTCGGGTATCGGGCTGCTGGCGAGGTCATCGAAACCCGCTTTCCTGGGGTACCCATCGGAAGCAGGATCTTCGGGAACTGGAGGCATACCGAGTTCACGACGCTGCCCGGTGCGAGCGCGGCCGGCCAGACGGTTCCAGAGCCGCTCGATTGGGACGATGCGGTCGATCTGGGTCAGATGGGCCCGATATGCGTGAACGCTGCCGCTCATGGCGATGGCGAAGAAGTCGGACGACCGGCTGTCGTCTTCGGCGCCGGGCCGATCGGCCTGATCACGGCGCAGGTCGTGAAGGCGGCCGGCGCCGACCCCGTCTACGTGGTCGACCGCATCCCGGAACGCGTGGCGATCGCGGGCGACCTCGGGCTGGAAGGCCTGATCGCCGGTGACACCGTCGACGTCGCCCGCATCCTGAAGCAGCGGCACTCGGCGGACGGCATCCCCGTCGCTTGGGAATGCACGGGGTCGACCCTCGCCCTCGCGGAAGCGATCCGTGTGGTCCGCCGGCGGGGCCGAGTCATCGCCGTCGGCTTCTACCAGGGGGAGGCGAAGGGGCTCGCGCTCGGTGACGAGTTCCATCACAACGCCGTCTCGATCGTGTCGGCCCAGATCGGCAACCCGCGCCCGCCATTCGACCGCGCCGCGCTGCAGAAACGAACGATCGAGCTCGCCACGGGTGGCCGGCTCGCCCTCGGCCGGTTGCCGCGCTTGTCTCTGGTGGTCGAGGAAGCGGCCGCCGGCTTCCTAGCGCTTCGGCGCCCGGAAGACGTCCTTCAGGTGGCCCTCACCTACTGACGAGCCTCGTGTCAGACTCGGCTGACCATGACCGCACGCGTCGTCCTCATCACCGGCGCGACGGGTGGCCTCGGACGCGTGGCG
>DATHTG010000095.1:0-2407 GCA_035463515.1 Candidatus Limnocylindrales bacterium | reverse complement strand
CGGTGACGATCACCTTCGCGGCCATCCCGGCGCTTGCACTCTTGGGGGCCGGGCTCGCGCCCGCAGCGACCGGGGCTCGCATCGACGCCGTGGTGGTCGGGATCGCCCTCGCGATCGGCGCACCAGTCGCGGCGGCGCTTTCGACTGCGATCGCGGTGCTCGTGGCGTTCGCTCTCCGACCTGAGGTCACGAATGTCACCGGAGAAGCGGTGGGCGACGTGATCCGCGTGGGCGTGGTGGGCGCGATCCGCGTGGCGCCGCTCCTGGCAGTCGTTGCCGTGCTCTGGGTGATCGTGATCCGGGCGCTCGAGCGACGCGCGGCCGCCTAATCGAGCAGCGTCACCTCATCGCCGACCCGGATCCGCCCGGGCTGCTCGACATCCCCGAGCACGCCGAAGTCCGCGTGCTTTCCCTCCCGAAGGCCGCGGTACGAGATCAACGTCCGTAGCGTGTCGAGATCGCGGATGCCGGTGTTCGGGTCCTGCGTCGTGATCGCGCACCGCGCGTCCGGCTTCGTGACACGGAGGATCGCGTCACCGAGCGCGATCCGCCGGCCGATCCAGGTGTCCTCCTCGTGCGGCTGCGCATCCTCCAGGTCGATGAGCATCCGGAAGCGACGGCCATCCACGTCGCCGACGCCGGCGTTCTTGGCAAGCTCCCGGAGCGACCCGTCCGAGATGATGCTGGTCGGATTGCCGCGACGCGTCCCGCCCGGTCGGTCGCAGCGGACGACCCGGATCGTCCGGCCGGTGAACGCCGAGAGCTTGTCGGCCCAGGGCCCGACGACCACATGACCCACGCCGGTCCGGCCATGGATCGCCGTTTCGACCGCTTCGGCGAGCTCGACCTCGCCCTCGATGACCTCGCCGTCCGGGAACCGCATCCAGAGTGTGGTGGCGCCCGGATCGGTCCTCGCCTCGACTTGCACGAGCGGCCCGAACACGATCCGGTCGATGAGGCGGTTCGCGTCGTCCGTCAAGAAGAATCGGCGGTCCTCGACCACACCGACCTCGGTCACGTCGATCTCGGTCGGATGCTGCAGGCCGAGGCTTCGAACGGGCGAGATCGAGAAGCGGGCAACGCGCGGCACGGACCGATGCTACCGGAGCCCGACACTTCCCAGCTCGGCCCGAGCCAACCGGTCGTATCGACCGGACGAGAAGTCGCCAAACGGGTCAGAGGTGTGCTCGAGCAGCTCGTCGTAGGGGAGTCGATACAGGGCTCGCTGGGCGAGGAGCCGCTCCATCGCGGGCTCGGACACGTCCGCGCGACGGATCGCCCGATGTGCCGAGCGGACCACCGCGAGCCGGGTCGCGCGCCACGGCAGGTAGCGCGACAACCATGGCACGAGCATGACCGCGACGACGAGCAGCGCCAGCAGGCGAGCGATCAGGATCAACAGCGATTCGAGCTCTCCGCCGACGTACTGGAACGGCTCGCCGGCCGTGGCGAAGGTCCGCGTGGTGATGTCGTCGATGCCGGCTCCGACGAGTGGTAGCCCGGCCAGCGCGTCCCCGAGTTGGGCGCCCGCCGACTCGATGTTCTCGCCGCCACCCTTCAGGATGCGGCCCGCCTCGGCGAAGCCGGAGATGACTTCATGGATGCGGAAGCCGACCACCGTCCAGAGCGCGACCCACGCCCACGTCATAAGGTCAGCGAGCAGCTCGCGGGCGCGGGCCGGCTGGACCTCGCTGTAGAACTTGAACATCGACTCCTCCCTGCCGCAGCGCGTCTGGGTCGCGCCGATGTCACATCCGGAAGACCCCGAATCGGGTGTCGGGGATCGGCGCATGGAGCGCCGCTTCGATACCGAGTGACAGCACGCGACGCGTATCGATCGGGTCGATCACGCCGTCGTCCCACAGTCGCGCCGTCGCGAAATACGGCGAGCCCTCGCGTTCGTAGGTGTCGAGGATCGGCGCCTCGAACGCGTCGCGCGCGGCGTCGTCGGGGAAGTCGCCACGGACCGTCGAGAGGACACGCGCCGCCTGCTGGCCACCCATCACCGAGATGCGCGAGTTCGGCCACGACCATAGGAACCGCGGCTGGTACGCACGCCCGGCCATCGCGTAGTTGCCGGCCCCGAACGAGCCACCGATGAGGATCGTGAACTTCGGCACTTCCGCGCCCGCGACCGCCGTGACGAGCTTCGCGCCGTCCTTGGCGATGCCGGCCTCCTCGTACTCGCGGCCGACCATGAACCCCGTGATGTTCTGGAGGAACACGAGCGGGATCCGGCGCTGACAGGCGAGCTCGATGAAATGCGCGCCCTTCAGCGCTGACTGGCTGAAGAGGATGCCGTCGTTGGCGAGGATCCCGACCGGGTAGCCATCGATGTGGCCGAAGCCCGTGACCAGGGTCTCGCCGTAGAGCGGCTTGAACTCGTGGAACCGCGACCCATCGACCA
>DATHTG010000094.1:0-2693 GCA_035463515.1 Candidatus Limnocylindrales bacterium | reverse complement strand
TCGCGGACGTTCGACGATTGGCCGTCTTGGACAGCGACAAGATCGCCTGCGTCACGCAGACGACCCTATCTCCGGAGGAGCTGACACCGATCGTCGCGGCCCTGGAGGCTCGATTCCCGCGATTGTCACGACCTTCGGTCGCGGACATCTGCTATGCGACCAGCAATCGCCAGGCGGCCGTCCGATGGCTTGCGCGAAACGTCGACCTCGTCCTTGTGATCGGCGATCCGACGAGCTCGAACTCAAGCCGGTTGCGAGACGTCGCCGCGGCTACCGGGACGCCTGCCCATCTGATCAGCGAACTCGCGGATCTGCACGACGAGTGGCTGTCGCATCCCGAGATCGTCGGGGTGACCGCCGGCGCGTCGACGCCAGAAGACGTCGTCGAGGACGTCGTCGATCACCTTCGGAAGGGAGGCGCCCTCGTTGAGGAGGAGGTGCTCGTCGACGAATGCATATCGTTCCGGCTGCCCCGTGACGTCGATCCGTTCCCTGTCCGCCATAAGGGGCAGGGATCGCCTCGAAGTCGGAGAACGACCGATACTCCGCTCGAAGCAGGGCCCCCGTCGGCGACGCTTGAAGCCTGAATCCCCTCGGACTCCATGCCGTCCGGCACTACCGAGCGCACCCCTCGGCGTCCAATCTGGATGATGGAGCGGGCACGCGGACGCACGTCTGATCGTCGATCGCATGGCGTCCCGCCGAGTGGCGCTCGGTCAGACCCGCTCCGCTGAAGGAGACGGGTGATGACCACGGATCCGGACTTCATCGAGGTCCCGTTCGAGTCGCTGACCACAGAGCAGCGCCGCGAACTCGCGCTTCGCAGGCTCAAGGCCAAGAACGAGTTCCGAGTGCATGCGTTCGTCTACCTCGCGATCAACGCCATGCTGATCACGCTTTGGGCCTTCACCGGCAACGTACTCGGGGCTCCCGAGGGAACGCCGATCGGCTTCTTCTGGCCGATCTTCCCGATCGTGGGATGGGGCGTCGGTGTCGCGATCCATGGCTACACCGCGTTCCGCGGCACCATCTATACCGAGGAACAGATCCAACGCGAGCTGCGGAACCTGCCCTGATGCGCTCGGGGCTTAGGCGCACGACAGCCGTGACGGTGGAGTGCGACCCTAGACACCTACATGGAGGTGCACCGATGAAGATCGTCGGGCGGATGATCACGATCCTATGGGCGGGGCTGATGGCCTCGATGGCTGGCGCGGCCGTCGCCGCGCTCTCGATGAAACAGCGGATCGTGCCGAAGGCGGCACCGGACGCCGACGAGGTCGTCCTCGCCGCCATCTTCGAGCCGATCGCGTTCGAATCGACCGCCGGGAGCTTCCGAGGGGGTCGCGTGGATCTGTGGTACGGCGGCGGCGTGATCGACCTGCGGAAGGCGACGCTCGATCCCGCCGGGGCTCGGCTTGACGTCCGTACCGTATTCGGCGGGGCCCAGGTCCTCGTCCCCGAGACCTGGAACGTCACGACGAACATCCGCGGCATCGGTGGGGCCGGCGACGGCCGCACCAAGATCGACCGCGCGCTCGACGCGCCACGCTTGACCATCGAGGGGTCCGCGTTCTTCGGCGGACTCGGTGTCACGTCGGACATGCCGGCGGAGGCGCAACAGTCGCTTCGCGACGCGGTCGCGCGTCGCCAGCACAACGGGCATACCGAGCCGTCGGGCGTGCCGGTCATGGAGACCGAGCCTGTCACGACGGTCTGACTCGTCGGTCCCGTCCGGAGCCGGCCCCTCCTATCTCGACGGTCCCGTCGGGATCGAGGGGCCGTCCGTTCGTCTCCGTGAGGCGACGCTCGATGACGCCGACATCGTGGACGGCCGGGCCGGCAAGGCGGAGTTCATCGGCGAGTTCAACGACTTCGGACTACCGCCCGGAAAGACGCTCGCGGAAAACCTAGCCGATGGCAAGCGGATGGTCTCGCCGGAGCGAGGTCAGCTGCTGATCGAACGTCGGCGCGACGGCGCCATGATCGGCGACGTCGGCTGGCACCGGGTGAGTTACGGCCCGGGCGATCGGTCCCAGGCACTCAACATCGGGGTGTCACTCATCCCTGAGGCCCGCGGCCAGGGTCATGGGTCGGAGGCGCAGCGACTCCTCGCCGAGCTGCTCTTCCGCCTGTTCGAGGTCGACCGGATCGAAGCGATGACCGACATCGACAACGTCGCGGAGCAGCGGTCCCTGGAGAAGGCGGGCTTCACTCGCGAGGGCGTCATGCGCCGGGCGCAGTTCCGCGCCGGCAGGCATCACGACCTTGTCAGCTACTCCATCCTTCGCGAGGACCTCTGACCCGAGCCGGAGGCCGCGGCCGGCGGCCGAGCGTCACGACCAGCAGCGCGATGGCGGCGACCGAGAGCGTCGCGACGATCAGACGCTGCGGGACGGCGGCTGCCGCTGGCTCGGGTCCGGCCGTGGACGCTGGGGCCGGTGTCGGCACCGGCTCGACGGGGGATGCGACGGACGGCGCGGCCGGAGCGATCGCCGCGGCCGGCACCGGTGTGGCGGGCTCCGGGCTCGCGGGCGGCGGGCTCGCGCCGACGGGCGACGGCGCCGTCGTCGACCCGGTCGCAGCGGCGCCCGCCCCGGCAGTGGTCGTCGTGCGATGGATCGGTTGGACCGACACGAACGTGTTGTCCCAGATCATCCGTTTCGGCGCGTACCACCACTTCGTGAAGAAAC
>DATHTG010000093.1:0-3491 GCA_035463515.1 Candidatus Limnocylindrales bacterium | reverse complement strand
AGGTTCACGTAGTACCCGTCGGGGTTGCTCGCGATGGTCTCGAGCAGCGCGGGGTCCGCGGCGACGCAGCCCTCGGTCCGGCCTTTCGACTCGAGCTCGTCGTGCCGTGGATCCAGCACCTTGTCCGTCGTGTGGATGTCGAAGAAGGGGACGACGATGCCCCCGGCGGTCGAGGCGTCACCCACGTGGATGTGCGCCCGGTTGGGCGTGCCGCTGTCCCGGAACGAGAGGTCGAAGCACACGGTGCCGGCCGCGGCGTCGATGCGGACCGTTGCCTTGCCGCGTCCGTCGGCGTCATGGGCCGACAGCTCGTTCGTGCTCAACAGGTCGGTCTTGAAGCGAAGGCCCTCTGCTGCCGACACCGTGGCGGCGAGGCCGACGACGAGCACCGCGATGAGGCCAGCCCTCGCGATGACGGATCGGAATGGACGCCTGTTCATGCGCTCCTCCTAGTGCCCGGAGCGCGGCGGTTTCGAGCCGTCGGCGGACCGTCGCGCTGGTATGGGAGCCAATACGCCGGCGGTTACCCCACCGGCCGGGGTACTCAGACGGTCGCGAGATCCGCGGCGGCCTGTGAGGCGCGGAGCGAGGCGAACCCCGGCTTGATCTGCTCATTGATGATCCGCAGCCGACCGTCGAACGGCCAGAACGCGGACTTCATCGCGTTGAGCGTCAGCCACTCCATATCGTCCAGTCCGGTCCCGAACGTCCGAGACAGCGTGGCGAACTCCGAGCTGAGCGTGATGCCGCTCATGAGCCGGTTGTCGGTGTTGACCGTGACGCGGAAGCGGAGCCGGCGGAGCAGGTCGATCGGATGCTCCTCGATCGACGGGGCGGCGCCGGTGTGCACGTTCGAGGTCGGGCACATCTCGAGCGGGACGCGGCGGTCGCGGACGTAGGCCGCCAGGCGGCCCAACGCCACGCGGCCATCCGGACGGACGGTGATGTCGTCCACGATCCGGACGCCGTGGCCGAGCCGCTCGGCGCCGCACCACTGCAGCGCCTCCCAGATGCTCGGCAGGCCGAATCCCTCGCCCGCATGGATCGTGAAGTGGAAGTTCTCGTGCGCGAGGAGATTGAAGGCGTCGAGGTGCCGGGTGGGTGGGTAGCCGGCCTCCGGCCCCGCGATGTCGAACCCGACCACGCCGGCGTCTCGATGCCGCACCGCCAGCTCGGCGATCTCCACCGACTTGGCCGCCTGGCGCATGGCGGTGACGATCAGAGCGACCGTGATCGGCCGACCGTCCGAGCCGCGCCGGAGCCCCGCGAGCATCGCCGAGACGGCCTCGTCGAGCGAGAGACCTCCGTCGGTCAGGAGCTCGGGTGCCATCCGAACCTCGGCATACACGACCCCGTCCGCGGCCAGATCCTCCGCGCACTCGGCCGCCACCCGCTCGATGGCTTCGGGAGTCTGCATGACCGCGACCGTGTGCCGGAACCCGTCGAGGTAGAGCTCGAGCGACTTGCGATCCGCGCCGGAGGTGAACCACTTGGCGAGCTCGTCGGGGTCGGTCGTTGGCAGCTCGCGGTAGCCGATCTCGGCGGCGAGATCGATCACGGTCCCCGGCCGGAGGCCTCCGTCGAGGTGATCGTGCAGTAGCACCTTGGGCGCGCGGCGAATCGTGTCGAGATCGAGGGCGCGAGGGCTCGGCCGGTCCATCCGCCCATCCTACCGACTGGCAAGGCTCGTGCATCGGCACGCGGTCATGAAGAATCGGATCCTGGCGCTCCTCGTCGCGCTGACGCTCCCGCTGACGGGCTGCTTCCGAGAGCAGGACGAGAACACCCAGGAAGGCACCGATTCGAGCCCCGGCCAGGTCGTCGTGGAGGTCGAGATCCGGGATGACGGGATCGCGATGCCGGAGGAGAACAGCGCCGGCGACGTCCTCTTCGAAGTGACCACCATCGGGACCGCGGAGCACGGCTTCGCGATCGATGGGACGGACGGGTCGATCGACTCGCTTGCTGTCGATCAGCTCGAGACGCTCGAGGTTTCGCTCGAACCGGGCGACTACACCGCACTCAGCCCGGTCGACGGAGATCGGGACGACGGGCTGGAGTTCGAATTCACCGTGACCGAAGCGACCGGCGGCAGCGGCGCGCCGAACTTCGAGGAGGGGGTCGAGCCGGGCGAGAACCAGGGCGCCGGCGGCGAGGACGAGCCCGGGGACGGCGACTAGCCGTCGATGGGCTGCCCGGCAGCGACCCCGTGGCCCGCGCTGATCGTGCGCTCGTGCGTCGTCGCGGTCGCGGCGGTGTTCATCTGGAACCGCGATGGCGGTGCTGCGGCCGCGAGCCGCGCGATGGCCGCATCGGTCAGCTCGTAGCCGAACCGGATGGCGGCGAGGTTCTCCTCGACGAAGCGGCGAGGGAGCGACTCACGGATCGCGTCGTCGTCGAACTCGATCTCCGCCAGGCGCAGCAGGCGGCCGAGCGCGATCATATTGCCGAACAGCTCCTTGCCGAAGTGCTGGCTGCCGAGCGACGCGAACGGGATCTGCTCAGCGCCCGGGACGTCGAGACCCAGATCGGCCACGACCTTGCGACCGCTGATCCGAAGGTGGCCCTTGTCGGCCAGCTTGAGCATGATGTCGGCCTCCTCGACGACCGGGTTCGCGATCGGTTCGTCGTCGAAGATGAGGAATGCGTCGGACATGCTGCCGCGCACGCTCGAGTCGTAATCGAACAGGACCGTGACCTGCTTCCCCATCCGGGCGAGGAGCGCGCCCATGACGCCGGCGATGACGCGGACCCCCTGGCCACCCACGCCGTCGAGAGCGATCCTCGTCGTCATTCCTCCTCGATTCCCGCCTCGCGCAGGGCCTCGTCGAGCGTGATCTCGCGCTTCGCGACCCGGAGCTTCAGCTCGGACGGCAGGCGTTGCATCACGCTGAGCTTCCGTTGCGCCTCGGCGCGCTTCGCCTCCTTCGGATCGGCCGGCGGCGTGACCGTCGGTCGCGCCGCATCCGCGGGGGTGATCGGCTTCGCCGGCTGCGTGTCATCCCCGGGCTGGCCGCCGATGAGGTCGCGGCCCTCGGCAGCGGCCTCGGCCTTCTGGGCGTCGAGCTCCGGCTTGTGCTCCGATCCGGGGTCGGCGCCGGAGGCGGAGACGGCCACCTCGCCCGGTGCGACCGGGGCGTCGACGGGGGCCGAGGCGCCCGTCCGGAGCCACTCCGGGATCTCGAGACCCGCATCCGCCAGCGCCTGGGGGAGCGTGATCTCCCGCTTCGCGACCCGCACCTTCACCTCCGGCGAAAGCTGGCCCATGAGCTTCGCGCGCTCGACCGACTCGGCGCGCTTGCGCGCCTTCTCGTCGTCGCTGACCGCCGGGCGCTCGACGACGATCGTCGCTGCCTCGGGCGACGTGGCGCCGGACTCGCCGGGCGACTCGGTCGCCGAGGCCATCGGTCCGGCCGGCTGCTCGGGGAGTGCCTCCGGACGCTGCCCATCGGCCTCGCCGTGGCCGTTCCGCGACGGGTGGTCGGCCGGGT
>DATHTG010000092.1:0-15183 GCA_035463515.1 Candidatus Limnocylindrales bacterium | reverse complement strand
TGATGGCCCACGGCGAGGAGCCTGTCCGCTCGCACGACCGGTCGTCGCTGCGGGTCCTCGGCTCCACCGGCGAGCCGTGGAACCCCGAGCCGTGGTGGTGGTACTTCCGCGAGGTCGGCGAGGGCCGCTGCCCGATCATCAACTACTCAGGCGGCACGGAGGTGAGCGGCGGGATCGTCGGGGGCAACGTCATCGGGCCGATCAAGCCGGCCAGCTTCTCAGGGCCGTGCATCGGCACTGCAGGCGATGTCGTCGACGACGGGGGGGAACCGGTCCGGGGGAAGGTCGGCGAGCTCGTCATCCGCGCGCCGATGCCCGGGATGACGCGCGGCTTCTGGCAGGATCGAGAGCGCTACGAGGAGGCCTACTGGTCACGCTGGCCTGGCATCTGGGCGCACGGCGACTGGGCCGAGATCGATGCCGACGGCTTCTGGTATATCCACGGCCGATCCGACGACACGCTGAAGGTAGCCGGGAAGCGCGTCGGTCCCGCGGAAGTGGAGAGCTCCGCGGTCGCGCATCCGTCGGTGCTCGAGGCGGCTGCGATCGGCGTGCCCCATGACATCAAGGGCGAGGCGATCGTGGTCCTGTGCGTCCTTCGTCCGGGCGAGGTCGAAGACGGCGGGCTTCGGGCCGCCGTCGCCAAGCGGATCGCCGACGACCTCGGCAAGCCGCTCAAGCCGGAGGTGGTGGCGGTGGTCCGGGCACTCCCGAAGACCAGGTCCGGCAAGGTGATGCGGCGCGTCATCCGGGCCGCGTGGCTGGGTCTCGATCCCGGGGATCTGTCGGCGCTCGACGACGCGGCGTCGGTCGAGGCGATCCGGGCCGTATCCTTGGGCCGATGACCGGTATCGCCGCCCCCGAGCGCGACATCGTCAGTTGGGACGATCTCGACCACCTCGTGGGCGACCTCGCTCGTCAGCTCGCCGGGCACGATTTCGACGTGATGCTGGCCATCACCCGCGGTGGGATGGTGCCCGCCGGGATGCTCGCGTATCGACTCCGGTTGCGCGACATCCTCGTCGCCGCCGTCGAGTACTACGACGACACCGGTGCCCACGGCCCGACGCCGACGTTCTTCCAGTTCCCCGCCGACCCGCTGTTGCGCGGCAAGCGGGTGCTCATCGTCGATGAGGTGTGGGACAGCGGCACGACGATCGCCGCCGTCACAGAGCGCGTCCGTCAGGCCGGCGGTGAACCATTCACCGCGGTGCTCCACTACAAGCCAAGCCACTCCGTCGTACCGGCGCGCCCCGACGTCCACGCGGTCGAGACCGACCAGTGGGTCGTCTACCCGTTCAAGGCCGGTCTGTAGCGCCACACGTCGCGCGCGACCACCCGGAGGTTCCCCTCATGCCCGAGGTCCAGCTTCTCGTCGGCACCACGAAAGGCGCCTTCATCCTCGACAGCGATGCGGATCGACGCGATTGGCAGCTCAGCGGTCCGCTGTGCGAGGGCTGGCCGATCCACGACCTCATCGTGGAACCTGGGAGCGGGGCGATCCTGGCCGCGGGCGGCAGCCCGTGGTACGGACCCGCCGTGTGGCGGAGCGAGGACGGCGGCACGACCTGGACCCACTCGTCGGACGGACTGTCGTACGGGGATGCGGATGAGGCGACCCCGATCACCACCGTCTGGAGTCTGGCCAGCGGCCCGGAGGGCACGCTCTACGCCGGCGTCGAGCCGGCCGGGCTGTTCCGCAGCAGCGACGGCGGGCGGACGTGGGCGCACGTGGAGGGACTGACGAACCACCGGACACGGCCGACGTGGGCGCCCGGCGCCGGCGGACTCATCCTCCACACGATCGTCCCCCACCCCAGCGACCCACAGCGAGTCTGGGTCGGTATCTCGGCGGTGGGCGTGTTCGAGACGCGCGACGGGGGCACGACCTGGGAGCCGCGGAACAAGGGTGTGCGTGCGGACTTCGTCCCTGGTCCACCGCCCGAGACCGGGCAGTGCGTCCACAAGTTCGCGATGGCCGCAGGCGAGCCCGAGACGCTCTATCAGCAGAACCATTGCGGCCAATACCGATCGACCGATGGTGGCGCCACCTGGACCGACCTCTCGAAGAATGGCGTCCCGAGCCAGTTCGGCTTCCCGCTGGTCACGCACCCGCGCGATCCGGACACGTTCTGGGTCATCCCCCTGACGCAGCCCGAGGAGGGCCGGTTCATGCCCGACGCGAGCGCGGCAGTGTGGCGGACCACCGACCGGGGCGAGACGTTCACACGCGGCGACGCAGGTCTGCCACACGAGGACGCCTACCTGAGCGTGCTTCGAGAGGCGATGGCGCGCGACACGCTCGATCCCGTCGGGGTCACGTTCGGGACGAAGACGGGCCAGCTCTGGCACAGCTCGGACGAGGGCGAGACATGGCGGCTCGTGACCGGGAACCTGCCCGAGATCTGGGCGGTCGAGGCCGTCGTCCGCGACGCCTGACCGTTCCGTGGCGACGGTCCTGCTGCCGAGGTCCCTCCTCGCGCTCTTCCCGGGGGTCGAGCGACGGCACGCCCTCGCCGGACTGACCGTCGACGAGGTCCTCAGCGCGCTCGATGGCGCAGCGCCCGGGATGCGCGACCGGCTGGTCGAGGAGGGGCCGCGGCTCCGACCGCACATCAACGTGTTCGTCGACGGCCAGCCGGCCGACCTCACGACGGCGGTCGGCCCGGCGTCGACGGTGCATGTGATCCCGGCCGTTTCCGGCGGCTGATCGGTCGCTCAGTCCCCTTCGAAAGGCGCGAGCGCGTCGAACGCCTCCGTGCGCTCCGCGACGGCGTCGCCGCCGATCGCCCACGTCCCGCTGCCGCGCGTCCGCCCCGGCGACCGCGGGGGATCGCCGACGACCGCACGCCAGCCGAGGTCCGACAGCCGCTCGAGCGTCGTCATCGCCGCTGCCACCATCGCGGACGCATGCTCGCTCGCGACGCCATGCAAGGCACGTCGCTGCGAGATGCTCCCCACGTCCGCCGCGGTCCGGGCGGCGGCGCGTGCGTCGGCCGCGGCCGCCGCCATGTCGGAGCGGCGGCGACGCATGAGGACGCTCATCGACCCGCTGCGAGCCAGTGCCGCGGCCACGACGTACGGCCAGGCAGCCGCCGTCCGCGTCGCGTCGGCCGGCGGTTCGTCGAATCTGATCAGGTGGTCCGGGAACAGCGCCCGACGCAGGTCGACCTCCGCAAGGATCCGGGCCACTGCCGACGGCTCGTCCGCGAGCCAGGCCGGGTACGCACCCACCAGGACGCGTTCGGCCGAGATCCCGTCTGCGCGGGCGAGTGCGACGCCGAGGAGCTGGAGCGCGAGTGCCCGTCCCGAGCGCGTCGCAGGATCGGACGGGACGCCGGATGCAAGGTCCGGGGCGACGACGAGGGGTCCCGGGCCGATCGAGACGAACGTGTCCGCGCGACGATGCAGGCGGCGGGCGAAGGCGTGGTCGGCGAGCGAGCGGTCCGGATCGACGCCGCCGTCGACGATCTCCGCGACCGGGTCGGCCTCGACGAGATCGACCCGCTCGAACGCCGCGACGACCGCTCCTTCCGGCACGCCGAGTGGCGGGATCGCCGTCCCGAGCCGGACATATCCGCGTCGTTGGGCGGACACGCCGTCGGCGGCCCGACGCAATCGTGCGAGGGCGCGCTGGCTGCCCGACGGCGCGGGATCATCGTCGATATCGGCCGTTCGCCGAGAGTCTCCACGCTCGCTCGGGTGCCACTCCGGTGGCTCGACCCCGGCTGACTGCATCCGGTCGGCAAGCTCTCGACCGATCGGGACCTCGACGCGGAGCAGGTCATAGCCCGCGGAAGCGAGCGCCGCCGCCTCGTCGAGCGCCTCGTCGACGTCGGGCTCGGCAAGGGTCGTGCCGATCCACGGCCGGCGCGCATCACCGAGGAGATCGATGAGCTCCCGCCGCGCGACGCGATCCGCGTCGATGCGTTGCACGGCCGCGTCGACCATGCGGCGAGCCTCGGCGACCGCGACCTGCCGCCGATCCGGCTCCCGGAGCAACTCGGCCTCGAGCGCAAGGTCGACCGCGCCGGATGCCACATCGAGCGCGAGTTGCTGGACATCGAGGTCGTATTCGATCTTCGCCATCGCGAACGACAGCGCGATCCCGCCACCCAGGCCGTCGCGAGCGCTCGCAAGCCAGCGGTCGACCGCGGCGCCGGCCAGCGGCCGCCCCGAGCGGTCCAGCCCCGTCACGCCGAACAGCCGGAGGAGCGCCCGCTCCTGCCCGAGCGTGGTCGAACCGCGGGCGCGCGCGCCCCATGCGCCGGCGAGCGTCTCCGCTCGTTCGGCGACCCGCTCGATCGAGCGGTCAGCCACTGACCGGCTCGACGAGGCGGACCATCGCCAGGAACCCACGGAACGCGGTCTCGGGGTCGTCGTGGACGAACCTGACGGTGCGATGGCCGACGCGCTCGACGCCAGGCATGATCGCCGCGTGGTCCGCGATGACGCCCTTCGGGACGTCGACCTCGATCGCGACCGGAGGCCCGACGCGCAGCGTCTGCAGCTCCCCGGCTGCGGCCCGGCGGACCGCTCGCTCCGCCCCGTCGCGAACGCGTCCTTGCGCGACGCTCGGGTGCGCCGAGATCGCGCTGCGGCCGCCGTCGATCGTCTTGACGACGACGCGCTCGGTCCACGGCAGCCACGGCTCGACCTCTTCGGCGAGGCCGTCGTCGCCGGCCACCATGCCGACCGGGATGCCCCAGGCGCCGAGGACGAGGGCGTTCATCCCGTATTCGCCGGTCGGGCGGCCGTCGAGCCTCGTCTCGACGGGCATGCCTGAATAAGTATGGGCGATCGTCCCGCTCGGGTGGCCGGCGCGGGTGTGGTAGCCGACGAACAACGCGACATCGAAGCGGGGCGAACCATCAGGGCCGGGCCGAGCCCCCGCGACCATCGACCAGGCTTTCTGGCCCTGGAGGACCCGTGCGGCGGGGTGCACGTCGGCGGGCAGCAGGTTGTACATGTTCCAGTGGCTGTCGTTGACGAGGATGTCCGTCGCGCCAGCGGCAAGTGCGCCCTCGATGGCGGCGTTCGTCTCGCCGACCATCAGGTCGACCGACACCGGGTAGCGCCGGTCGGAGGGATCCGTCGGATCAGGATGGTTGACCCCGGCGATGCCCTCCATGTCGACGCTGATGTAGACCCTCACGCGCGCTCCTCCGGATCTGCCGCCGGCCCGGTCCGTGCCGGTTCGCCGATCCACACGTGGCCGTCCTCGAACCGCTCCGCCTTCCAGATCGGCGCGCGGGCCTTCGTCTCGTCGATCGCGTAGCGGGCGGCGTCGAACGCCGCGTCGCGGTGCGGACTGACGGCGACGATCGCCACCGAGACATCGCCGAGTGGCACCAGCCCGGTGCGATGCACGATCGCCAGCCGCTTGACGCCGAACCTCGTGGCGACCTCGTCGGCGATCTCCTCGAGCACGCCGACGGCCATCGATTCGTGCGACTCGTACTCGAGTGCCTCGACGGAGCGCCCTTCGTGCTGCGCGGCGTCGGCCTCCTGGCCAGGGGCCGGTGTGCCCGGCGTGACCCGGGTCCGACCCAGGAAACCGACGACCGCGCCGTCCTCGTCGGTCGAGAGGCGGTCGCCGAGCTCCACGAGGATCCCGGCGTCGAACGGCTCGGCCCGGATCTCGACGATCCGTCGCTCCCCATTCCCACCGGACACCGGCGGGATCATCGCCACCTCGTCGCCATCGATGAGCGGAGTCGTCTCGTCGGCGTATGCGCCGTTCCGCGCGAAGCGGACGGATGCACGCCCCGGCGCGAGGGCCGGGTATCCACCGACCAACGCGTCCCATGCGTCGGCGACCGTCGCGCCATCGGGTAGCTCGAGCGGGACCTCACGGGTGCCGGCCAGCTCACGTTGGATCGCAAAAAGGCGGACGCGGATACGCACGGTGTCCCGCGGTCACCCGCGCCACGTCGCGATGAGCAGCCCGTCCCCCACGGGGAGGATCGTGGACGTGAAGCGCGAGTCGGCGAGGACGCGCCGGCTGAAATCGCGGAGCGCGTTCGTGTTGGCGTCGTCGGCTTCCGCCGGCGTGGCGCCGGACACCCGTCCGCCCCACAGGACGTTGTCGGCGAGGACGAGGGCACCCGGAGCGAGGCGGCCGTCCGTCAGCGCATCCAGGTAGGCGCCGTACTCGGGTTTGAGGGCATCGATGAACGCGAGGTCGAACGGCCCGGCGAGCGCAGGGTCGGCGTGCTCGAACGCCTCGAGCGCTTTCGCGGTCAGGACCGTGATGCGCTCATTCGCGATCCCGGCCTGCCGCCACCAACCCCGCGCGAGGTCCGTTCGCTCACGGTCAGGGTCGATGGTCACGATCGTGCCGTCGTCGGGTTGCCCGACGGCGAGCCAGAGCGTCGAGAAGCCATATGCGGTGCCGACCTCGACGATCCGTCGGCGACCACCGGCAAGCTCGGAGAGCACTCGGCCAGCGTCGCGGTCGACGATCGGGATGCCCTTCGGCCGGGCAGCCTCCTCGATCGCGGCGAGGGCGGGCGGCAGATCGGCGGCGATCGATCCGATCCAATCGAGGTCGGTCTCGCCAGGGATCCAGCTGCGCTCGTCCTTCATCGGCGGCGACTCCTTCGCACTCAGACCAGCAGGCCGGCGCCGAAGTACAGCCCGGCAGCAAGGATCGTCCCGGCCGCGATCGTGCCGACATTGATGTACAGCAGCCCGGTCGCGGACTCCATCGAGCGCGTCCGCGCGGTCTGGACGGCCAACCACGACACGATGAGGGGGAAGATCAACCCGACGATCAGGCGGAGCCAGACGAACATCGCGTATGGCCCGGTCAACGCGCTGAACGGGCCGGCATTGGCGGGCCCTGCCCCGAGCGCGATCCATGCCACGAACAGGACGACCTGGATCGCCATGACGCCGAGCAGGATCCGGGAAAGGAGGATCAGCGGCGCCTCCGGCAGGCGCGGCGTGACGAGATACCAATGGCCCAGGATCATCGCGGCGAACACTCCGCCCGTCGCAGCGAACAGGACCGCGAGCTGGACCAGGAGGGCTGCCGCGCCGACGGGGCCGCCGCCCCAGCCCACCGCGCCGAACAGGACCGTGGCGGCGCCAGCCGCGAGCGCAAGGATGTCGAGCCGATCGGCCCACGCGGCAGAGCCGCGGCGCGTGACGAGTGCCAGCAACGCGGCTGCCGAGAAGACAGCCAGAGCCGCTCGACGAGGGAGGTCGAACGCCGGGTCGGGGACGACCGGGGAGCTTCCGAGCGACGGGGGCAGCGCACCGTCACTCGCCCAGGCGAGCACCCCGAAACCGATCGCGCACGCCGTCACGAACCCCAGGTAGCCACGCGTCGCCGCCGTCTGCCGGCGAAGCAGGACGACAGCGGCGTACGCGCCGAGTGCCAGACCCGCGAGCACCGTCCAGTTGATGTACGCAAGGTTCTGTGCGATCTGCGTGGCCGACACGCCGCGAGTGTAGCCGCGTCGGTAGCATCGACACCGACGACGCGACGGAGGTACCCATGGCGCTCCCCGATGGCACGAAGATCACCTGGTACGGCCATTCCGTGATCCGGATCGATACGGCCGGCGGGAAGACCGTGGTCATCGATCCGTTCTTCCAGAACCCGCTGAGCCCGATCACGGCCGACGCCGTCGAGAAGTGCGACGTCCTGCTCGTGACGCATGGCCATTTCGACCACATGGGCGACGCCGTCGCGCTCGCCAGCCGACTCCGACCGGTATGGCCGTGCATCCACGAGATGAGCCTCTGGCTGGCGCGTCGGCTGCCAGGCGGTGCCGACGCGGTGATCGGCTTCAACAAGGGCGGGACGGTCGAGGCGGCTGGCCTGCGGATCACGATGGTCAGCGCCGACCATTCGGCCGGCGACTGGAATGCCGGCGGCGAGACGACCCTCTATCTGGGCGACCCGGCCGGCTTCGTCATCGAGCTCGAGGATGGCTATCGGATCTACCACTCGGGCGACACCGAGGTGTTCTCCGACATGCGTCTGATCGCCGAGCTGCATCGGCCGGACCTCGCCATGCTGCCGATCGGTGGCCACTTCACGATGGACCCGATCCGGGCGTCGATGGCCGTCGAGTTCCTCGGGGTCGACGAGGTCGTGCCGCTCCATCACGGGACGTTCCCGATCCTGGCCGGCACGCCTGGGCAGCTTCGCGACGCGCTCTCGGCGCGCGGTCTCGCGTCGGTCCGGGTCCACGAGCCGAAGCCCGGTGGGACCGTCGGGGCCGACTCCTAGCTCGTCGCCTCCGCTCAGCCGCCCACCGGCCGGAACGAAACGGCGTCGAACAGCGTCGCCGCCTGGTCCCGGCCGAGGTCCAGCTCGAGGACCGCGTTTGCGTCGCCGACTCCGGCGGTGAAGACGATCTGGATCGTGGACCAGGCCGTCCCGACCTGGGCGATCCGGTTCACGTACGACGCCCCGGTGGTCGACGCGACCCGGATGCGGACGTCGCGCGCCGATGCGGCGCGCGACGAGAGCGTCAGGGTGTAGAGGCGCCCGGCCTCGAGCGTCAGGCCCGCCTGACGGAGCGAGATCCCGGAATATGCCGGACTGCCGGTGGTGATGTCGACGCGCGCCGAGGTCTTGCCGGCACCGGGTTTCGCCGTGTCCGCTGATAGCGCCGCGGCCGCGCCCTGGCCGACGAACAGGCCCCATGGCGACCCGACGCCGTCCTCGAAGCCACCGTTGACGATCTGCTCCTTTCCGGCCGGCGGCAGCGGGAGGGTGCTCGGCGATGGGGACGGTTCGGCCGTCTCACTCGGATCAGGCGAAGCAGACGGGCTCGGGCCGGAGGTCGGGGAAGCTGACGGCGCCGGCACACGCGACGGCGGCGGGGATGACGGCGCCGTCGACGGAGGTGACTCAGCGAGCGCATCGAGCGCAGCCTGGAGCTCGGGCAGCCGTCCGATCAGGTCGACGAGCCGCTGTGCGCCCGCCTGATACGCGGCCGAGTTGTTGATCGAGGCGTCCAGCGTCTGTGTCGCAGTCTCGGCCATCGCCCCATACACGGCCGCCATCCGGCCGCCGGGCTGTTCCTTGCCGAGAGCGCCATCGAGGGCCTGCACGGCCTCGACACCGACACCGATGCGCTGGTTGACTTCGCGGATGAGATTCGCGACCTCGGGTGTACGGAACCTCGCGCGCCGAAGCTCGGCCTGAAGCGCATCCCCGGTGGCCGCGAAGCGCTCATTCAGCGACCGAAGGAGGTCGACGACCTGCGGATTCACCGGTGGTGTCGCCGTGGGTCGGCTCGACTGGACGGCGACGTCCGGCGTCGGGCTGGCGCCCGGGTCCGTCCCGCCGCCCGCCCGCGGCGTCGCGGCCAATGCCGCGGTCGTGGCGATGATCCCGATGAGGGCGACCGCGATCACGCCACCGATCACCTCCGGGGATGGGGGCCGCGGTGGCCGCCGCCCGGAGACCGGTCCCGCCAGGGTCACGTCGCGGTCCCGGCCACCGGCCCGCCGAGCGCGAGCTCCAGGTCGGCGGCGCGCATGCCGCCGATGGTGCGGAAGACGAACGCGACCCCGGAGCGACCGTCGCGGCCGGTGATGATCACGCGGTCATCCATCGCGGTCACATCCACGTCGTCGACGCGACCTTCGTGGCGGACCGTCAGCTGCCCGGCATCGACGGGCCCGAAGACGCGCAGCCGGTCGCCGTCACGCGAGATGGCGTAGCACGCCCCGACCTCGAGGCCCGCGTTGCCCGACAGGTAGACGCCCGTCGACAACACGTCGCCGCTGGGCGGATCGGCCATGGTCGCCGCGACGTAGTTCGATGGCGTGAAAGTGGGTCGGACACCCAGCGACGTCGGTGAGGCCATCGGCCCGTCCGGCCAGGCCAAGCCGGCGTCGCGACGCCCGTTGCCACGGGCCGACCCGATCGGCGTGGGCAAGGGCACGGGCCGGGGCGGTCGATAGGACGGGTCCGCCGGCGCCATCGCGGATGCGTAGGCGGACGGCGCGGCGTCCGTCCGCCGCGGGCCGGACGACGCCGGAGAAGCCGGGCGGATCCATGCCGACAACGGTTCGCCGCACCGATCGCACTCAGCCGCCCAGCCGTCGATGGCGGCATCGCACTCGGGACAGCGTCCGGGCGGTGCGGCGGCGAGCAGCAGCAGCGCGACCGGGCCGGTCAGGGCCCCGAGCACGAACCAGATGCCCGGATTCCGACCACGCCTGGTGGCGTACCAGCCGGCGAGTGGCGCTCCGATCCCGGCGAACAGGACCAGGACGATGGGGACGCCGCCCTCGATGACCCCCTGCACGATGCCTCCAACGTGGTTCGCTCGGTGCGACCGCCGGTCATGCTACCCGAGGCCGCCGTTGCGCCCATCGAACGACGTCCGGGCGATTCGCAGGTCTCGGCCGGATTGGTGCGGGCACGCACCAGAAGTGCGCCCCAGACCCGCTCCGAACACGTTCCCGGCGACGTTTCGTTTCGTAATCGCAAGTGTAATTGCACGTCCGGGGCCTTACGATAGGCCCCCCGGGGGTTGGTACTTTTGGGGCCGGCCTCGGGGGAGGCAGTCATCGGTCCCGTTATCGGACCACTGGGGAATCGACGCTCTTCCTGGGGAGGTCGGGGCAGTCGCACAGCGCCAGCGCCGGGAGGCGCTGGCAAAAGGGGGAAAGACGGAAATGCGTGTCACCGTAGTCGGTTTGGGCTACGTCGGGCTCGTCACTGGCGCGTGCCTAGCCGAATGGGGCCACGAGGTGGTCGGCGTGGATGCCGATCCGCGGCGGCTCGGGATGTTGCGCGATGGTCGCGTCCCGTTCCACGAGCCGAGGCTTCCGGAACTCGTCGCGGACGGTGTCACGAAAGGCACCCTGCAGTTCACGGACGACCTGAAGGGCGCGTCTGCGTCGGCCGACATGGTCATCGTGGCGGTCGGCACGCACGACGGGAACGGTGGGTGGCAGACCGACACGGTCCGTGGGGCCCTGGCGGACATCGTCCCGGCCATGGGCGACAACGCGACGCTGGTGATCCGCTCGACGCTTCCGCCGGACTTCATCCGGCAGCTGCCGCAGATCGTCGGAAGCCGCCGAGCGTCGGCGGGTCGCACGCCGATCCCGGTGATGCTCAACCCGGAGTTCACGCGCGAGGGTCGCGCGGTGCGCGATTACCAGCAGCCCGACCGCATCGTGCTCGGCGTCGTCAGCGACGCCGAGGGACACGGCGAGTCGGCCCTCCGCGAGCTCTACCACTCGGCTGCCGCCCCGGTGATCGTCATGGGCGCGATCGACGCCGCGATCACGAAGCTGGCCGCGAACCTGTTCCTCGCCACGAAGATCAGCTTCGCCAACGAGCTCGCTGAGATCTGCGACGCCTTCGGAGCCGACGTGGCGACCGTGGTCGACGGCATGTCCTACGACACCCGGATCGGCGGAGCCTTCCTGAAGGCCGGCGTCGGGTTCGGCGGGTCGTGCCTGCCCAACCAGGTCTCCATGACGATCCGGACCGCCGCGCAGGTCGGCGTCGACACGCCGCTCCTCACCGCCGTCGACGAGGTCAACCACCGCCGCCGGACGCAGGTCGTGGAGCGGGCCGCGAGCCTGCTCGACGGCACCGTCCGTGGCCGCCGGGTCGCCCTCCTCGGGCTGACCTTCAAGCCCGACACGGATGACCTTAGGGACGCACCGGCGCTGACGATCGCGAGCGAGTTGCTCGAGGCCGGCGCCGAGGTCATCGCCTACGACCCGATGCCCGCCGCGCGCGAGCGCTCGGCGACGCTGGTCCCTGGACTCGAGGTCGCCAGCGCGTCCGGCGATGCATTGCGGGACGCCGATGTGGCCGTCCTCGTGACCGAGTGGCCGGAGTTCATCGATCTCGACTGGGCGCTCGCCGCAACGACGATGCGCCGGCGGATCGTGATCGACGGTCGGAACGTGCTGACCGGCGAGGAGCTCGCCGCGGCCGGGTTCACGTACTCGTCGTTCGGGCGCGGGACTGTGGTCCCCGATGCGGTCGGGGCCGACGCCCTTGCCGCCGCCGGCCGGTTCTCGTCCCTCCAGTGGGGTCGTGGATGACACCGGAACGACGCCACCACCTGGTCGTCGCTCTCGTCGCGGCCCTCGCCGGCGCGGGGATCGGGCTCGAGATCTCGCATGCCGGGATCGACGTGGCCCCGAGCCTCGCGTTCTGGATGGGGATCTTCGGGGTCATCGCACTCGTCCTGGTCCTGCTGACGGCTCCGGCCGAGCCGGCGGCGCCCGTGGCCACGCCTGCCCGCGCGGGCTGGGCGGAGTTCCGGCGGGAACTGCGACGCTCGCGTCGGAGCGGGCGACCGATGACGCTGTTGCGGACTCGTGGCGCCGTCACACCGGATCCGGCGCAGGCCGCCGACGACCCGGATGGCCGCGCGCGGGAATTCCACCAGCATCTCCGCCTCGTCGACCGCACCTGGGTCGATGACGGCAGCGTCTACATCCTGCTGCCCGAGACGTCTCGGGCTGCTGCGGACTCTCTTGTCTCACGCCTCCTCACGCTCGCGCCCGAGCTGCTGCCGGGCGACGTCCGCCTGGCCACGTTCCCGGATGACGGCCTGACCAGCGGTGCGCTGATCTCGGCGGTGCACGGCGCGTCGCTCAGCGAGGTACCGACGCCGATCCGGGCAGCCGTCTCCGAGGATGAACCGGCCGCGGTCACCGAGGTCGCCGAGGTCGCCGAGGAGCCGCTACCAGAGCGGGCGGCACGCTGATGGATCGGTCACAGGGGGAGCCACGGACGACCCGTGGCTATACGTCGACCAAACGCGCCATCGATCTTGCCATCTGCTTCGTGACGCTGCCGATCCTGCTGCCGATCGGGCTGCTCTGCGCGCTTGCGATCCGGATCGAGTCCCCCGGGCCGATCCTGTTCGCGCAGCAACGGACAGGGCAGCACGGCGTGCGCTTCCCGATGTTCAAGTTCCGGACCATGGTCCGCAACGCGGAGGAGCTGAAGGCATCCCTCCAGCACCTCAACATCCTGCCGCCGCCCGACTTCAAGATCCCGAACGATCCGCGAGTCACGCGCGTCGGCAAATTCCTGCGTAAGACAAGCCTCGATGAGCTGCCCCAGGTGCTGAACGTGATCCGCGGCGAGATGTCGATCGTGGGCCCGCGCCCGACGTCGTTCGCCGCGAGCACGTACGACCTGTGGCACTCCGAGCGCCTCGAGGTCCTGCCGGGCATCACCGGCCTGTGGCAGGTCAAGGGGCGCGGCACGATGACGTTCGACGAGCGGCTCAGACTCGACATCGAGTACATGGAGAGCCGCTCGACGATGTACGACCTGCGGCTCATGGCTGAGACCGCGCTCGCCGTGTTCAAGGGTTCGGGCGTCTAGGCGCTCCGAACCTCGCGAACCCTATCCTCCGCGTATGACCGGCGACGGTACGGCCGACTTCGACCTGCACGGCGCCGTCGGCATCCGCCTGCTGGGTGCGCGACCGCGAGAGATCGCGCTCGTCGAGCGGCAGCTTGGCCCGCTTCGGTCGAGGCTGGACCATGAACCCGATCTGCTGATCCGGTTCGTCGATCAGATGCCGCTCGCCGGCGGACTGCGCCTCCTCGGTCTCGATGAGGCGGCGTACACGGACGATGCGTATCTGATCCTGCGCGGGCGTCACAAGAGCGAGGTGAAGGTCGCCGTCCCGTTCGACCGGATCGGCGGGGATGGGCCATGCGAGCTGGTCGTCGAGCGCGGCCTCTCGGCGATCCCGCAGCTGGTGGGGATCGTCAACCTCGTCGTGCTGCGCAACGGGTTGCTGCCCCTCCACGGCGGTGCCTTCGTCCACAAGGACAAGGGGATCCTCACGATCGGCTGGGCGAAGGGCGGCAAGAGCGAGACGATGCTGGCCTTCACCGCCCACGGTGCCGAACTCGTCGGCGACGAATGGGTCTATCTCGACCCGGTGGACTGCTCGCTCCGTGCGCTCCCCGAGCCGATGCGCGTGTGGGACTGGCAGATCCGATCGGTCGACGGCCTCAGCGACCGCATCCCTGCCGGCGACCGGCGGCGGCTCGCCGCGACGCGCCTCATGGCGGCCGGGCTCCGCGGCGTCTCACGTCTGCCGGTCGTCGGTCGACGCGGCGTCGGCCGGGCGGCGTCCCGCGCCCGAGTCCTCGTCGAGAAGCAGCTCTCCGTCCAGGTGCCGACCGAGCGGTTGCTCGGGCGGCCGGCGCGCACGGCAGCCGCCAGGCTCGACCGGCTCGTCCTCGTGGGCAGCCATGCATCGGACGAGGTCACCGTCGGACCCGTCGACCCCGCCGATGTCGCCCGCCGAGCGACGCAGTCGTTCCTCTTCGAGCTTTCCGACCTGCTCGGCCACTATCGGCGGTTCCGGTTCGCGTTCCCGGCCAGGTCGAATCCGCTGATCGACGACCTCGAGTCCCGATACGAGGCGATGGCCGTATCAGCCCTGGCGAACGTGCCGGCCATCTCGGTCGGTCATCCGTACCCGCTCGAGATCGACCGCCTCTACCGGGCCATCGACCCGGCGCTCGACTGATGGTCGGTGCTCGATGTCACCGGCCGCCGAAGGCGGACGGCCAAGTCGAAGGCGAAATCCACTACACTCGCCCACTCATCCGCCGCGAGGATCGAGACTCGCGGATCGTCCTTGGGGGAATGTTCGTGACCAAGCTGTGTTCGCGCGCCCGTCGCACGGCCGCCGGGGTGGGCGGATGACGACGGTCGCGCTCATCGGTCCCGACGGCGCGGGCAAATCCAGCATCGCGCGCCGCGTCGCGTCGCGGCTCCCGGTCCCGGTGAGCGTGCTCTATATGGGCGTGAACCTCGAGGCGAGCAACCTCATGCTGCCGACCACGCGAGTCGCGCTCGAGGTGAAACGCCGTCGGGACGGACGCCCGGACATGGTCGGCGCCACGACGACCTCGGACCGAGAGGGCAAGGGCGGCATCGTCCGCCAGGCGCGGTCGGCCGTCCGCCTGACGAACTGGCTCGCCGAGGAGTGGTTCCGGCAGGCCGTCGCGTGGATCCACCAACGGCGTGGGCGGGTGGTCCTGTTCGACCGCCACTTCTTCTGCGACTACTACGCCGCCGACGTCGCCGGGCGCCGGGCTGGGCGACCGTGGACCAGCCGCCTCCACGGCGCGCTGTTGCGTCGCTATCCCCGCCCAGATCTCGTGATCATGCTCGACGCCCCAGCGGCTGTCTTGCAT
>DATHTG010000091.1:0-2477 GCA_035463515.1 Candidatus Limnocylindrales bacterium | reverse complement strand
CCTGCGGCGAAGACACCCGCAACGTTCGACTCGAGGCGCTCGTCGACCAGCACGCCATCATCGACGGCAAGGCCGGCTGCCAGCGCGAGCTCGGTGCGTGGCTCGGCGCCGACACCCACGACGACGAGGTCGCCGGGGATCTTCGTCCCGTCCTCGAGACGGACGCCGGAGGCCCGTGTCGTGCCCTCGATCGCAACCACCCTCGCAGCGGGCACGAGGCGGACACCGTGCGCTTCGTGCGCCGCGCGATAGACGTCGCCGACATCCGGACCGAGCACGGTCTCGAGGGGCGTTCGGGTGGCCATGACGAGTGTCACTGGCACACCGAGCTGTCGCAACGATGCAGCGACCTCCGAGCCGATCCAGCCGCCGCCGACCACGACGACCGACTCGGCGTCCAGCGCCCGCTCGCGGATCGCGTCGGCATCATCGATGGTTCGAAGCGTCGCGACGCCGTCCAGACCGGCTCCCGGAACGTCGAGGCGCCGCGCCCGGGAGCCGGTCGCAAGGAGGAGCCGATCGAACCCGATGTGCTCGTCACCAGCGTCGACCAGGCGGCCGGCGAGATCGATGTGCTCGACGTGCGTCCCGAGCATCAACTCGACCGCCTGCTCGTCGTAGAACGAGCGCCCGTGTACTGCCACGTCGACGTCCGGGTCGCCGCGTAGGTACTTCTTGGACAGCTCGGGGCGTTCGTACGGCGGGTGCGGCTCATCTCCGACCAGCACGATCCGTCCCTCGAACCCGCGCTTGCGCAGTTCCGCCGCAGCACTCGCGCCGGCAAGGCTGGCACCGACGATGACATGGGTCCTGCGGGGCATGACTAGACCTCCTGGTTCGTGACGGCCCGCGGCCGGCGATATCGAAGGAACACGTGATCGCCCGAGCGACGGATCGAGACGAGGTCCTGCCAGCGACCCTCTTCGGGCGTCATCGCGAGGCCCTCGACCAGGCCGAGCCGTTCCGCCGTGCCGCGTCCGACCAGCTGCGGGCTCATGGTCAGGAACAGTTCATCGAGCAGGTCCGCATCCAGGAACGAGCCGAGGAGGTGCGGGCCACCCTCGGTCAGCACCAGCCGGGCACCGGCCTCACGTGCGAATGCGAGGACATCTTTCGCAGCGAGCGCCGATTCGGTCGCTGCGACCCGGACGGCCACGTGATCCGGGAGCTCGGACGCGGCGACGCGGCGTGCACCTGCCGTCGTCGTCGCGATGATCACCGGGATCGCGGGATCGGCCAGCCCGGGATGATCCATCGGGATCTCCCCGCCAGCCGTCACGATCATCGTCGTCGGAACGGGCGCGAGCCCCATCGACTCGCGCCACGCGGCGAACGACGCCGCGGACGCCGGGTGCACGTGGGCCGGCGTCCAGCGATGTGCATCTGACCCGCGGAGCGTGCCTGCACCGATCACGATCACGTCGGCAACCGCGCGAAGGAGGCCCATGACGAACCGGTCCGGCTCGTGGAAGCCGCTGATGAGGCCGCCACCGGCGAGCTGCCCGCTACCGAGTGCGACGATCCCGTCGAGCGTCGACACGAAGTTCGCGATGACCGCGGGCCGGTCCGGTCGCAGCGGGATGGCGAGCCCGCCGCCGTAGCGTCGCTCGAGCTCCGGCGGAATCGTCACACCGCGCACCTCGACCGGGCGCGGATCATTCGCTTCCCACAGGGTCTGGAGCGGTTCACGCGGGGGCACCGCGCTGGGCGTGGCCGCCACGACACTGCTCGCCGCGCGCGCTGCGTCGAGTGCTGTCGTCATCCGTCTCCCCGACGGAGTCCGCTGATATCGAAGAACTCGCTGCGGAGGGCAGGGTCGCCCTCGTACGTTCCGCGGTACGCCGTCGTGCGGGTCATCGCATGGTGTTCGCGAACGCCGCGCATCTGCGTACAGAGGTGCTCGGCCTCCATGTAGACCGCGACCCCATGCGCTTCCATCAGCCGCATGAGCTCGTCGGCGATCTGATGCGTCATCCGCTCCTGGACGCCGAAGCGACGGGTGAGGACCCGAACCAGCCGCGTGAGCTTGCTGATCCCGATGATCTGGTCGTGCGCCACGTATGCGACGTAGGCGCGCCCGAAGAAGGGCATCGCGTGGTGCTCGCACAGCGCGAAGAAGGGGATCGGCCCCTCGACGATCTGGGCCAGCTCGCAATTCGCGTCGCCGTGGCACTCGGTCGGGAATGCGGTGACCAGCTTCGGGTCGCCCTCGTAGCCATCGGTCGCGTCGAACAGCGCCTGCAGGAAGCGGCGCGGGGTGTCCGCGGTGCCCGGCGTATCGAGCTGGAGACCGGCGGCACCGAGTATCTCGGACAGGTATCCCTCGAACCGCGACCTGTCGATGGGCGTCAAGTCGGGCCGCGTCTCGCCGCCGATCGGCGTGGCGTCAAGCTCGTGGTCGATCGGCGCGAGGTGGCGTGCGTGCGTGATCGTCATCAGCGTTCCTGTCTTCTAAAAATAACGTTTTCTAACTATAG
>DATHTG010000090.1:0-1828 GCA_035463515.1 Candidatus Limnocylindrales bacterium | reverse complement strand
GATCGGCGGACGACAGGTCTATTTCGCGTTCGTCATGCCGGAGAACGAGCACGTCCACCTGGGGTTCGCGCACGGCTGGGCGATGGCCGATCCGGACGGCCTCCTGCGCGGCGACGGCATCACCAAACGCGTCCGCTGGCTGACGTTCGACGACGCCGCCGACATCGATATCGGCTGCTGCATCGAGCTCGTTCGCGAGGCCGCCGACGTCGCAGCCATGACCCGTGGCGAACGCGAGCTTCGGTCGATGGACCGCCGAGGCGACCGACCCTAGTCCGATGTCGGCGGGTAGGCCCGCTCGCCGCGCGACGCCCCGTCGGCGATCCGCGCGATCCGATCCGACCGTGTCTCGGCACGCCTCGCCTGGACGACCCATTCGAGCATCGTCCGCCGGGCGCTCTTCGGGAACCCATCCCAGTTGTCGCGCGCCGGCGGGACCGCAGCCAGCGCTGCCGCCAGGTCATCGGGGACGATCAGGTTCTCGACGTCGTCGAGGAGCGTCCACATCCCGGTCCGTTTGGCCTCCTCGATCGCGGCGAGCCCCGCCGGGAGCATCTGCCCGGCCGCCATCAGGCGCTCGACGCGCTCCTTGTTCGAGCGCGCCCACGCGCTCCGTGCCCGGCGGGGCGCGTACCACTGGAGCGATCGCTCCTCATCGAGGTTCCGACCCGTCGAGTCGACCCACCCGACACACAGCGCCTCCTCGACGGCCTCCTCGTACGAGACGCTCGTCTTCCCCGACCCGCGCCGCCAGGAGGTCAGGTACACGCCCTTCGATGTCTCATGATGGTCCGCCAGCCAGGCACGCCACCCGGCCCGGTCGAACGGCCCCACCATCGCCTTGCCGTCCGGTGCGAGCGTCTCGCTCAGAGCGCGGCTCTGCGCGGATCCCAGGTCACCACGCCGATCGGCAGCGGCTCCTGGGTCCGCAGTCCGACGCCACCATCGGCATCGACGACGATCAGCTCGTCGAGCGCTTTCTGGAACCGCTTCTCCCCGGCGCCGCGCGGCTCGATCCACAGCTGCCGCCGCAAGAAACCCGCGAGCTCGTCGCGCGACGCGAACCGGCGCGGCTCGCGAGACAGGATCTCGACGGCCGGCCTGTGCCCGCGAGCGCGGAGCAGCTCGACGAACTCGGGGAGTGCCGGCAGAGGGACACGCTGCTCGCCGTGCACCGGCGGCCAGCACGCGTCGGCGACCGACGACGGTTGGCGCTCCATGAGGACGGCCACGCACAGTCGCCGGGCGACCGCCTCCATCGACCGCACGAACGGGCCGATCGCCTCGATGTCATAGCTGACGTGAGCGATGAGCGCGACGTCAGCGCGGAATCGATCGAGCGAGCCGCCGTCGATCGGCGGCCAGCGCGACTCGATCACCTCGACGTCCGTCACGCCGTGCTCCGACTGGAGCTCCATGAGCGCGTCGAGCATGCCCGGCGACGCGTCGAGCGCGATCACCCTGCCGCCTGACGGCGCCAAGGCCAACGCGATCGGCAGCGCGTAGCGGCCGGCACCAGCACCGATGTCGATCCACGTCTCGCCGGGCCGAACGAGGCGCAGCAACGCGTCCAGGACCGGTTCGTCGGTCCGCCGCGGGTCGGCCCGGAACAGGCCTGTGACCGGCGCGTAGAAGTCGGCTCCATCGGCGACTTCCCTGAAGCGTTCCACCTGTTCGGCATTGGCGACGACCCGTGCGGCCCACGCCTTCTCGAGCAGGTCGACCAGGTCCTCGCGCGTATCGACGTCGGGGTTGCCGCCCTCGACGCGGATGGGGATCTCCTCGACGAGCTCCGGGTGCGCCGCGAGGAAGGGCCCGAGACCCCGAT
>DATHTG010000089.1:0-14426 GCA_035463515.1 Candidatus Limnocylindrales bacterium | reverse complement strand
GTCGATGGACCTGCCGGCGGAGATGACGAGCGATATCGTCGAGAACGGCGATGGGCCGGGGCCATACGGCGCGAAGGGCATGAGCGAGGGCGCCTTGCTGCCGGTCTCGCCGGCGGTCGCTGCCGCGGTCACGGACGCGACCGGTGCCGTCATCCGCGACCTGCCCATGTCGCCGGAGCGGGTCTGGCAGGCGCTCGAGGAGCGCGGTGCGAGCGAGGCCTCGCGGTGACGCGCTTCGTCTACGCGCTCGACGAGCCGCACGGCGAGTCGCTCGACGAGGCCAGGGCGCTGGTCGGCGGCAAGGCAGCGAACCTCGGCGTCATGGCGCGCGAGCTCGTGCTGCCGGTGCCGCCCGGCTTCGCGATCACGACACAGACCTGCCGCGCGTTCCTCTCCGACGGCTGGCCGGACGGACTCGAGGACGAGATCCGCGTCGCGATGGCCGACGTCGAGGCGAAGGTCGGCCGGCGCTTCGGCGATCCGGCAGACCCGTTGCTGGTCAGCGTCCGCTCCGGGGCGCCGGTGTCGATGCCCGGGATGATGGACACGATCCTCGATCTCGGGTTGAACGACGAGACGACGCATGGACTCGGCCAGGTCGCGCGGGACGCGGCCTTCGCCGAGGAGTGCCGGCGACGCTTCGTCGAGTCGTTTCGCTCGATCGTCGGGGCCGAGGAAGTCCCCGACGATCCCTGGCAGCAGCTCCGCCTGGCGATCGAGGCCGTCTTCCGCTCCTGGGAGAGCGATCGGGCGAAGACGTATCGAGAGAAGGAGGGCATCCCCGACGATCTCGGCACGGCCGTGACGGTCCAGGCGATGGTGTTCGGCAACCGCGGCTCCGACAGCGGCACGGGCGTCCTCTTCACCCGCAACCCGGCGACCGGCGAGCCGACGCTGTATGGCGACGTCCTGTTCGACGCGCAGGGCGAGGACGTCGTCGCGGGGACGCATCAGACCGAGCCGATCGCTGTCCTCGATACGCGGCTGCCGGCTGTCGCCCGCGAACTGCGGGCCGCGGCCGAGCGGCTCGAGCACCACTACGCGGACCTGTGCGATATCGAGTTCACGATCGAGGACGGCAGGCTCTGGTTGCTCCAGGTCCGTGTCGGGAAGCGCAGCCCGCAGGCGGCGCTCCGCATCGCGATCGATATGGCCGAGGACCCGGATTTCCCGCTGACGCACGAGCAGGCCGTCCGGCGCGTCCTGCCGTTGCTGGCGGATCCGCCACGAGTCGCCGCGGATCGGCCTGCTGACGCGTCCGCACTCACGACCGGGCTTCCGGCCTCGCCTGGCGTCGCCAGCGGGCCGATCGTCACCGATCCCGATGTGGCGATGCGGTCCGCCGAAGGCGGGACGCCGCCCATCCTCGTTCGCGCCGAGACGTCGCCCGACGATGTCCACGGTATGGCCAAGGCCGCTGGGATCCTCACGTCGCGAGGCGGTCTGGCCAGTCACGCCGCGGTGGTCGCCCGCGGCTGGGGCATCCCGGCGGTGGTCGGCGCCACCGCCGTCGAGGTCGGCGCAGGCGAGATCCGGATCGACGGTCGCCCGCTCGCGGTCGGTGACGTCATCACGATCGACGGCGGGACCGGCGAGGTGTTCGAGGGCGCCGTATCCGGCTCCACCGCGATCGCCCCGGAAGTGGCCGCCCTCGCCGAGTGGGCGCGCACCGCAGGGATCGAGATCGACGGCGCGGATGGAGCCACCCCGTCGGCTCCGTCTGCCCGCGGCGCGATCGATGCCGATAGCGTGTTGCGGGCGATCGCGATCAAGGGGTTCGCGCTCCTGGAGGGCATCGCGGATGCCGTGATGTCCTCGCCGGATGACGTGCGTCCGGTCGTCGACGACCTCGTCGCCGGGGGAGTCGTCGAGTCGGCCGCCGGTGCCTACAAGTTGACCGAGGCGGGTCGCTCACGCGCGGACGACCGGCTGGCCGCGGAGCGCGAGGCCTGGGGCGTCGAGCGCGCGACGCTGGCATTGGACGCGTTCCTCGACATCGATCATCGAGTGAAGGAGGTCGTGACCGCCTGGCAGATGCGCGATCCGCAGACGCCGAATGACCATGCCGACGCCGGCTACGACGCGGGCGTCCTCGACCGGCTGGCCGCGATCCATGACGATGCGATCGCGTGGCTCGAACCCCTCGAGCGCGAAGTCCCGCGGTTCCGGGACTACGGCGCGCGCCTGACCCGGGCCATGGACGCGGCCCGCGGAGGCGACGGACGGTACGTCGCCTCACCCCGGGTCGACAGCTACCACGGGATCTGGTTCGAGCTGCACGAGGACCTGATCCAGCTCGCCGGTCGGACACGCGAGGAGGAATCGGCCGCGGGCCGCGCGTGACCTAGAGCCAGGGCAGCTTGACGCTCCTCGCGTAGGCGTCCCACGAGGCCCCGAATCTGTCTCGTAGCTCCGCTTCCTCCGCGGGCGCGAACAGCCGTGACCCGGCGTACACGGCAACGCCGACGATCGCCCCGAGCCACGTGCCCATCAGGATGCCGAGGGATGGCAGGACGAGGAGCCCGACGCTCGTATACACGGGGTGTTTCACGACAGCGAATGGTCCGGTCGTGATCAGGTCGCCCTTGGGAACCTTGGCGAGGATCAGCCCGACGGACCAGGCCCATATCAGCCCGCCGACGGTCGAAGCAACGATCGCGATGGCGCGGCTCGGCTGGGATGATCCGTCGAACGCCAGGCGATCTGGGTCGGCGACCTGGATGGCGGATCCGAGGATCGTGAAGGGAAGCGCGAACAAGGCGATCCGGTCGCCGCTTCCGACCAGCTCCTTGAGGGCGCCGCCGCGACGGATCTGCGCGGTCGGCGTGACGTTCGATACACGCATGGCACACCTCTCTCGATGCGCACCGAACGTACGTGCTGGTTCGCCATCGTTCTAGGGCCGTTGTTCCCGATATCCGTCGTACCCGGGGCCAGGCGGGGCCGCCGGGTAGCATTGCCCGATGCCCACCCCGGCCGCGCCGATCATCTCCGATGCCCCCGAGCGCGGCCGATACGAAGCCCACCTCGACGGCGCGCTCGCCGGCATCCTCGATTACGTGTCGAAGCGCGGGCGGATAGCCCTCATCCACACCGAGGTGCTGCCGGCGCACGAGGGTCAGGGCATCGGGTCGGCGCTGGTTCGCCACGCGCTCGATCACGCTCGAGCGAACGACCTGCGCGTGATCGCCGTGTGCCCATACGTCCAGAGCTATCTCGCTCGGCACCCCGAAGACGACGACATCGTCATCGCTCGTCCGAGCCCCACGGCGACCTGACAGCTCCTGCAACCCCGGCGAACCATGCTCCCGTCGGGGTCAGTCCGTGGGGTCGAGCTTGAGTGACGCCGAATTGATGCAGTAGCGAAGGCCTGTCGGCGCCGGACCGTCGTCGAAGACGTGGCCGAGGTGCCCGCCGCAGTTCGCGCACATCGCCTCGGTCCGCGTCATGAAGAACGACCGGTCGGTCTCGGTCGCGATGGCGGCGGCGTCCGCCGGCGCGTAGAAGCTCGGCCAGCCGGTCCCTGACTCGAACTTCGTCCCCGAGTCGAAGAGCTCTGCCCCGCATCCCGCACAGCGGTACGTGCCGGCTCGGTGCTCGTCCCACAGATCGCCCGTGAACGCCCGCTCCGTACCCTTCTCGCGAAGCACGCGGTACTGCTCGGGAGACAGCTCGGCCCGCCACTCGGCGTCGGACTTCGTCGTCGGGAACGGGGACTTGGTCTCGCTCATCGGTCAGCGGCCCTTCGAGTAGCCCGTCGCCGTGAGCTTGTCCCAGAGCGACCCGGCGTTGTTGTTCTGGATGTGATCCAGCATGTACGCCTGCCCGACATCGACCGGTCCGAACTCGTCGTCGAACCGGACCTGGGCGATCGTCTCCTCGCGTGACCAGCCCTTGGCGACGGCATCTGCGACGGCCGCCTTCCAGGCCATCAGGTGCGCGCGCTGGGTCTGGACGTAGTCGAGCGTCACGACGGGCCCGTGCCCCGGCACGACATAGTCGACATCCAGCGCGCGGATCGTCTCGAGCGCCTCGAGCCACTGATCGACGTTCGAGGTCATCAGCCATGTCTGGACGCCCGAGAAGATCGTGTCGCCGGTGAAGACGACGCGCTCCTCCGGGACGTGGACGGCCAGCTGGCCCGGGGTGTGGCCGGGGGTCCAGTGGCAGTCGATCGTGTGATCGCCGACCTCGAGCTTGAGCAGGTCACCGGTGAACACGACGGTCCCGCGCGGGAGATCCGCGTAATACGCGTCCCGGTCGGGGATGAGCGGCGTCGCGTCCGGGTCGTCGGTCGGGATCGCCTCGAGCGCGTACGCGAACGGGTCGAGTGCGGCCTTCGGGTCCATGAAGATGTCCCACAGCGCCTTGTGATTGACGATCTCGCCCGCGCCGCGGAACCAGTAGTTCCCGAAGATGTGGTCGACGTGGTTCTCCGTGTTGATGAGGTACCGGATCGGGCCGTGCTTCTCCGCCTCCGCGCGCATCGCGACGGCCTTGGTCGGCAGTTGCGGGGTGTCGATGACGACGACCCCCTCGGATGTGACGACGAAGCTCGGGTTGCAGCCACGCAGCTTCGTATTCGTGAAGACGTTCGGCGTGACCCGCTCCATCTCGATGGTGGCGGAGGGAATGGCGGACTGCGTGGTCATTGGGTGGCTGTCAGACCTCCATCGATGCCGAGCACCTGCCCGGTCACGAACGACGCGGCATCGGACACGAGGAAGATCGCCGGCCCGACGATGTCCTTCGTCTCACCGACCCGCCCGAGCGGGATCCGGTCGACGATGCCCTGCTTGAACTTCGGGTCGCCGAGCAGCATCGCGACCTGGGGCGTGTCGACGAAGGTCGGCATGATCGCGTTGACGCGGATGCCGTGCTTCGCCCACTCGGTCGCCCACTGGCGGGTCAGCGCGGCGATCGCCCCCTTCGCCGCCACGTAGGCCGAGTAGCCCGCGTTGATGCCGAGAAGCGCCCGGACCGACGTGATATTGAGGATCGCGCCGCCCCCGCCGCGCTCGATCATGGAGCGCGCCGCAGCCTGCGTCGGGACCAGCGTGCTTCGGACGTTGAGCTCCATGATCCAGTCCCAGTCGTCGCGCGGGTACTCCTCGGCGGGGTGAAGCGCTTTCCCCGCTCCGCCACCGACCGCGTTGACGACGATGTCGATGCGGCCGAACCGCTTGACGGTCTCGCGGACCATCCGGTCGGCATCCTCTTCGCTGGTCGCGTCGCCGGTGATCGCGAGACCATCCGACCCGGCCGCGGTCACCCGGTCGACAGCCGCCTGGAGCGAGTCGGCGGTCCGACCCGCGACTGCCACCTTGGCGCCCGCCTGCGCGAGCGCCTCGGCGATCGGCGCGCCGATGCCGCCGCCACCGCCCGGCACGAGCGCGACGCGGTCCTTCAGGCTGAACATCTCGAGGGCGGGCATCGGGCTCCTTCGCGGGGTGGGCGGAATCATCGCAGGCGCGGCCATGACGTGCAGGTCAACACCGGTCGGGCGTAGGATAGAAAAGGATTACCGCTTCCCGTCGCCTCGCTACAGCGGAGTCGCCCGATGGCGCTTGATCTCGACGGCCTCATCCCCGCCACCGTCCTCCCGATGCATGCCGACGGCAGTATCGATGAGCCTGCCCTCCGTCGGTACATCGCCTGGGTCGTCGAGCAGGGGCCAGTCGCCCTGGCGATCAATGTCGACACCGGTGAGGGACCGCACCTGACCCATGACGAGAAGGTCCGCATCCTCAACGTCGTCCGCGAGGTGACGGACATCCCGATCGTCGCCGGGCTCGCCGGTCCCTCCACCGATGCCGCCGTCCGCCAGGCCCGCGACTTCAAGGCCGCCGGCGCCGACGCGCTGCTTGTCTTCCCGATCCCGGCCTACCTCAGTTCCCCGCTCAACCCCGCCGTTCCTGTCGCGTATCACACGGCGATCGCGGACGTCGGCCTGCCCCTGATCCTCTTCCAGCTCCAACCGGCCCTCGCCGGAGTCAACTTCGAGAACGAGGTGCTGCAGGCGATGGCCGAGGTCGACGGCGTCGTCGCGATCAAGGAGGCGTCGTTCGACGCGCGCCGGTTCGTCGACACGGCGCGACTCCTCGAGCAGCTCCCGAAGAGGATCACGCTGCTGACCGGCAACGACAACTTCATCCTCGAGTCGTTCCTGCTCGGCGCGACCGGCGCGCTCATCGGGTTCGGCGCGGTCATGACACGTGAACAGGTCGAGATGATCCGTGCGTGGCAGGACGGCCGGACCGACGAGGCGATGGCACTCGGGCGGCGCGTCCAGCGGCTGGCGGATGTCGTGTTCGCCGCACCGGTCGGCGACTACCGGGTGCGCCTCAAGGAATGCCTGCGGATCCTCGGCCTGCTGGAGAACGCAGACGTCCGCCGTCCACTCATGCCGATCACCGATGCCGAACGCGACCACCTGAAGGCCGTCCTCAAGGAGGTCGGTCTGCTCACGACGGAGCCAACCCCCGCACTCGTCTGACGCACCTCGCCTGACAACCCCCGCCATCGGAGGAGGACCCATGGCCCAGGAGCCCGCCGACGTCCTGATCATCGGTGCCGGCGCGTCCGGCGGCGTCGTCGCGAAGCGCCTCTCGGAGGCCGGCTTCTCGGTGGTCTGCCTCGAGCAGGGCGACTGGATGGATCGTGCCGATTATCCGGGCAACAAGCTCGATTGGGAGTTGAAGGCGCGCAAGGACTGGGCGACGAGCCCCAACATCCGCGGTCTTGCGCAGGACTACCCGATCGTCGAGGACGACACCCCGGTCTCGCCGCTCATGTACAACGCGGTCGGCGGCTCGACGATCATCTTCGCCGGGGCCTGGCCGCGTGCCCTCCCGTCCGACTTCCGCGTCCGCTCGCTCGACGGCGTGGCCGACGACTGGCCGATCGACTACTTCGAGCTCCTGCCGTATTTCTATCGGACCGACCGCGACTTCGGCGTCTCGGGGCTGCCTGGCGACCCCGCGTACCCGCCGGACACCGAGGACGCGCCGATGCCCCCGTTGCCGATCGGCTCGGCCGGCATGAAGGTCGCTCGGGGGATGACGAAACTCGGCTGGCATTGGTGGCCGGAGTTCAATTCGATCAACTCCGTCGCGTACGACGGGCGTCGGCCGTGCGTGCAGCGAAGCACCTGCCAGTCGGGCTGCAACGAGGGCGCCAAGGCGTCGACCGACCTGACCCACTGGCCCAAGGCGATCGCCCGGGGCGCGACGCTCGTCACGGGTGCACGTGTGCGTCGCATCGAGACCGATGGCAAGGGCCTCGCCACCGGGGCGACCTGGGTCGATCGGGAGGGAGCCGAGCACTTCCAGGCGGCGCGTGTCGTCGTCGTCGCCGCGAACGCGATCGGGACGCCGCGGCTGCTGCTGCTCTCCGCCTCACCGAACCATCCCGACGGCCTCGCGAACTCGTCCGGCCTCGTCGGCAAGCGTCTGATGATGCATCCGTTCGCCAACGTCGCGGGTCTCTTCGAGGACCCGCTGATGAGCTGGCAGGGCCAGTTCGGCGACCTCATCGAGTCGCTCGAGTTCTACGAGACCGACGAGAAGCGTGGCTTCGTCCGTGGTGCCCGCTGGGGTCTCGCCCCGACCGGTGGTCCTATCAACACCGCGCTGCCCAGCCGGGCCGGTGAGCAGGCGTGGGGCCCCGGCCATCATGCGCACGTGCGGACGCACCTGGGCCACGGCGCCAACTGGGGTCTATTCGCCGAGGACCTGCCCGATGAGGCGAACCAGGTCACGCTGTCGTCGACCGTCACGGACTCCGACGGCATCCCGGCGCCCGAGATCCATTACGGGATGGCCGACAACGCACGCCGGATGCTCGACTTCCACATCGAGCGCGCCAAGGAGTCGATGGACGCCGCCGGTGCCTACAAGATCGAGGTCGACCGGCTGATGCGCTACTCCGGTTGGCACCTCCTCGGGACGGCCCGGATGGGTGACGACCCAGGGTCATCGGTCGTCGATCGCTGGAACCGTGCCCACGACGTCCCCAACCTGTACGTCGTCGACGGTTCGTGTTTCGTGACCTCGACCGGGGTCAATCCGACGTCGACGATCGTGTCGATCGCGCTGCGGGCAGCGGACCACATGATCGAGACCCGCTTCGAGCAGCAGGTGCCGGCATGACCCAGAAGACCGGCACCCCTACGGACGTCGAGGGCGGCATGCCGGCGACGCCCGACCCAGCGGGCGTGCGCTCGGCGGCGGCGCTCGACGACCGCGAGCGTGCCACCTTCGCGGGCATCGCCGACCAGCTCATCCCGGCGGCCGATGGCATGCCCTCAGCCGCGGAGGTCGTCGATGACGCGCGGCTCGCCTTCGTGCTTCGCGCCAGACCCGATCTTGCCGATCCGCTCAAGGCGGCGCTCCGCCAGGAGCTCGGCTCGGACGTCACCGCGCGCCTCCGGACCCTGGCCGACGAGCCGACGAACCTGTCCGCACTGCAGCTGACGGTCGTCGGCGGCTATTACACGGACAAACGAGTGCGCGAGTTGATCGGCTATCCGGGCCAGATCGCGCTGGAGCTGCGCTCGTGGGAATACCCCGCGTACCTCGAGGAAGGCTTGATCGACGCCGTACTCGCCCGTGGGCCGGTGTGGCGTGATCCGTCGACCGGACAGCGCGCGGTCGTCAAGGACGCGCCGCGCACATACGCGGATCGGTACGCGGCGACGGGCGAGACGCCCCAAGGAGGACAGTGATGGCCGTCATCGCCCCTGATCAGACGGAGTCCTCTGCGCCAGGCTGGCTCGCGTCCTTCGTCACGACGTGGGAGCCGGGCACCGGAGCCCCGGTCGACGACACCGAGCCCGCCACCGGCCGCCACATCGTGCGCGTCACCGGCTCCACGCCGGACGACGTTGCGCGGGCTGCAGCCGCCGCCAAGGCCGCCCAGCCCGCATGGGCCGAGACGTCCTACCAGGAACGTGCCCGGATCCTGCGCAAGGCCGCCGATATCTATGAGGCCAACCGCGACGAGTTCGGGACGTGGACGATGCGCGAGACGGGTGCGTCGCACAGCAAGATGCACCACGAGTCGAACTTCGCGTACGGCGAGATCCTCAGCGCGTCGACGCTCCCGTGGCAGCCGTACGGCTCGCTCGTGCCGACGGTCGTCAAGGGCCGGCTGTCGATGATCCGCAGGATCCCGGTCGGGGTGGTCGGCGCGATCACCCCGTGGAACTCGCCGAGCGTCCTCGGGATGCGGGTCGTCGCTCCGGCGCTCGCCCTTGGCAATGCGGTCGTCCTCAAGCCGGATCCGCAGACGCCGGTCATCGGCGGCGCGATGTTCGAGGCGGTCTTCCAAGAGGCGGGCCTGCCCGAGGCGCTCCTCCAGGTCGTCGTCGGCGGGGCGGACGTCGGCGAGGCACTGGTCACCGATCCGAACGTCAACGTCGTCTCGTTCACGGGCTCGACCGCCGCGGGCCGCCGGGTCGGCGAGCTCGCCGGCGCCCGATTGAAGAAGGTGTCGCTCGAGCTGGGTGGGAACAACGCGTTCATCGTGCTCGACGACGCGGACCTCGCAGCCGCGACGGCAGCTGGCGCGTTCTCATCGTTCCAGTTCCAGGGCCAGGTGTGTTTCGCGGCGGGGCGCCACATCGTCCACGAGAGCGTCGCCAGCGACTATGTCGATGCGCTTCGGGACAAGGCGCAGAAGCTGCGGCTCGGCGACCCCTACCGGGAGGATGTCCAGCTCGGCCCGATCGTCAACGAGAAGCAGGTGCGGCGCGTGGATGACATCGTCCAACGGTCCGTGCAGGGCGGGGCGCGGCTCGTGACCGGCGGGACGTACGAGGGTCTCTTCTACCAACCGACCGTCCTCACCGATGTGACGCAGGAGCACGCGGCGTGGACCGACGAGATCTTCGGTCCGGTGGCACCGGTCACGACGTTCCGTACCGACGAGGAGGCACTCGCCCTCGCCAACAGCAGTGAGTACGGACTGGTCGGGGCGGTCTACTCGAGATCGATGTCACGCGGGCTGTCGATCGCCCAGCGGATCAAGGCCGGGATGGTGCACGTCAACGACGGCACGCTCAACGACGAGGCGACGATCCCATTCGGTGGGACGGGCATGTCCGGCAACGGCACGCGCTACGGCGGTGAGGCGAACCTCGACAACTTCACCGAGTGGCAGTGGGTGACGGTGCGCGACGAGCCACCGACGTTCCCGTTCTAGTGGCGCCGCACTGATGGCTTCGATCACCGAGGTCGCGCGCCTCGCGGGCGTGTCGATCGCGACCGCGTCGAGGGTCGTCTCGTCGGCCGACTACCCCGTCTCGGCCGCGACGCGGGCCCGAGTGCTCGAGGCGGCGGCGAGCCTCGACTACGTCCCGAACGCCCTGGCGCGGGGTCTGCTCAAGAGCCAGATCCCGGTCGTCGCGGTCATCGTGCACGACATCACCGACCCATATTTCGCCGAGGTCGTCCGGGGCGTCGAGGACGCCGCCTCGCCAGCCGGATACCTCGTGATCACCTGCTCGTCGGAGCGTGACGCCGAGCGCGAGACCTCGTACGTCCGGCTCCTCCGCTCCATGCGGGCGGCGAGCGTGATCTTCGCGGCGAGTGGGCTTGACGACCCCGATGCCAACCAGGAGATCGAGAAGCATCTCACGGCGATGCGAACCGACGGCGCCGCGGTCGTCCACCTGTCGCCGCATGCACTCGGACCGGCCGATGTCGGCGTCGACAACGAGGCCGGGATGGCGAGCATGATCGGGGCCCTTGTCGCGCTGGGCCACCGCGATATCGCCTTCCTCGCCGGGCCGTCGACGCTGTTCGTCGCACGGGGCCGGCTCGCCGGATACCGTGAGGGTCTCGAGACCGCCGGCATCCCGTTCGACGAGCGGCTCGTCGTCCACACGAGCTTCGACAAGGAGGGCGGGGCGCTCGGGGTGGACACCCTGCTCGGCGGACCGGCGCGGTTCACCGCCATCGCCTGCGCCAATGATCCGCTGGCGATGGGCGCGCTCGCCCGGCTTGCCGAGCTCGGCATCGACGTCCCGGGGCAGGTCTCGGTCGCGGGCTTCGACGACGTTCCGGTGGCAGCCATCACCTCGCCCAGCCTCTCGACCGTGCGGCTGCCGCTGCGGGAGATGGGCCGGCGCGGGTTCGCCGAGGCGGCGCGCGTCCTCGGCGGGCAGGACCTGGCGTCGACGGTGCTGCCGACCGAGCTCGCGATGCGCCGATCGACCGCCGCGCCGGCGCGGGTCGCCCTCGGCGCCTCGGCCGATGGCGTCGGCACGTGAGCGGCTTGCTCGCCGATCGCGTCATCCTCGTCACGGGCAGTAGCCGGGGCATCGGCGCCGAAGTCGCGGTCAAGGCGGCGGCAGAGGGTGCGATCGTCGCAGTCCACTATGGGACGTCCCGCGACGCCGCGGAACGGACGCTCGCCCGCGTGCATGAGGCTGGTTCGACCGGCGACAGCTTCGCGGCCGATATCGCCGATGGCGCTCGAGCCGAGCAGCTCGTCGCCGACGTCGTGGGTCGGTTCGGACGCATCGATGGCCTCGTCAACAACGCGGGGATGGATCAGCGCGGCCCGACACTGGAGCTGTCGCCCGAGGAGTGGGATCGGGTGATCGCCACGAACCTGAGCGCGTGCTTCCGGACGATGCGTGCCGCGATCCCGGTCATGCTCGAGCAGGGCAGCGGCTCGATCGTCAACATCGCCTCCCGCCTCGGCCAGATGGGGATCGCCGAGACCGCGGCCTACAGCGCCGCGAAGGCCGGCCTCATCGGGCTCACGCGATCGCTTGCCCGCGAGTTCGGTGCCAAGGGGATCCGCATCAACGCGGTCGCCCCGGGCGTGACGCTCACGGAGATGACGGAGAACCTCGTCGAGACCGAGGCGGGCAAGGCGCGCCTCCGCGACATGGCGCTCGGCCGGTTCGGGCGCGCCGACGAGGTCGCCGAGGCCGTGGTCTTCCTCCTCTCCGACAGGGCGTCGCTGTTCACCGGCCAGACCCTCAACCCGAACAGCGGGGGATACATGCCGTGACAGGTGCCACCAAGGTCATCTCGGTCCGCGACGCCGGCGGCCGGGTGCGCGACGGCGCGACGATCGTCATCGGGGGGTCCGGGGCGGGTCACGCGCTCCCGCAGCGCTTCATCGATGAGCTCGCGACGGTCTTCGAGGCCGAGGGCCGTCCGCGCGACCTGACGACCGTCCGCGTCGTCGGCATCGGCGATTTCGCCGACCGCGGCTTCTCGCAGCTCGGGCTCCCCGGGCTGATGCGACGGACGATCGGCAGCAACATCGGAAACGAGCCGCGGCTCGGCGCGCTCGTGGAGCAGAACGAGCTGGAGTCGTACTCGTTCCCGCAGGGTGTGCTGTCCCAGCTGATGCGCGAGATCGCCGCGGGTCGACCCGGGCTGGTCACGCACGTCGGTCTAGGGACGTACGTCGATCCGCGCCAGACGGGTGGCAAGCAGAACAGCCGGACGATCGACGACCTCGTCGAGGTCATCACGTTGCGTGGCAAGGAATGGCTGCTGTTCCACGCGTTCCCGATCGATGTCGCCGTCATCCGCGGCACGACCGCCGACGAGGACGGCAACCTCACGATGGAGGGCGAGGCGGTCCAGGGCGAGATGCTGGCCATGGCCATGGCCGCACGCAACAGCGGCGGCATCGTCATCGCGCAGGTCCGTCAGCTGGCGCGCCGCGGCTCGCTCGCGCTCCGGGACGTGAAAGTGCCGGGCGCCCTCGTCGACCACGTCTACGTCGACCCGGACCAGTGGCAGACGTATATCACCCAGGACTCACCGTACTACGCAGGTCGACTTCGCAAGCCGGTGACGGACGAGCCGCCCCTCCAGCTCGACGTCCGCAAGATCATCGCGCGCCGGTCCCTGCTCGAGTTCCCGAAGGGGGCCATCTGCAACCTCGGCTTCGGTATCAGCCAGCTCATCGGTCGCGTCGCCTGGGAAGAGGGCATCACCGACCAGCTCGTGCTCACGGTGGAGCAGGGCATCTTCGGCGGCGTGCCGGTCGCCGGGAACGAGGGCGGGGCCGGTTTCAACTACCAGGCGATGATCGACCAGCCGTACATGTTCGATTTCTACGACGGCGGCGGGCTCGATATCGCGAGCCTCTCCTTCGCCGAGGTCGACGCCGACGGCAACGTCAATGTCCATGCGTTCGAGGGCCGCGTTCGCGGTCCGGGCGGGTTCCCGAACATCTCCGCGAAGACGCCGCGTATCAACTTCGTCGGGACACTCACCGCCCAGGGGCTCGAGCTCGACATCTCCGGCGATGGCGTGCGCGTCGTCAACGAGGGATCGCTGCCGAAGTTCGTTCCCGAGGTTCGGCAGATCTCGTTCAGTGGCCGGCTCGCGCGCGAGCGCGGTCAGCAGGTCCGCTATGTCACCGATCGCGCCGTGTTCGCACTGGAGGACGACGGGCTCGTTCTCATCGAGGTCGCGCCCGGCATCGACGTCGAGCGCGACATCCTCGGCCGGATGGGCTTTCGGCCGCGGGTCGCCGACGACTGCCGCCCGATGGATCGGCGGATCTATGCCGATGGGCCGATGGGCCTCGCCGCCGACTTCGGGGCCCGGCCATGATGGAGCTCGTCCACCTCGAGATCGCGACGATCGCGCTGCTCGAACTCGATGCGCCACCGCTCAACCTGGTCACCGGCGGATTGCTGGGACAGCTGGACGCGGCGCTGGCGCGGTTGGAGGAGACGGATCCGGGAGAGGTCCGCGCGGTCGTCGTCACCGGGCGCGGGGACCGCGCGTTCTCGGTCGGGTCGAACGTCAAGGAGTTCGAGGACCACCGCGCGTCTGGTGGCCGCGCCCGGTTCGAGCTCGAGGCCCGGGTCGCCCAGCGGCTCGCCGGCCTCCCGATGCCGACCATCGCTGCCATCGAAGGCAGCGCCCTGGGTGGCGGCCTCGAGATCGCGTTGTGCTGCGACCTTCGGGTCGCCTCCGAACGGGCACGACTCGGGTTGCCCGAGGTCCGCCTGGCCGTCACACCCAGCACCGGCGGGACCCAACGGCTGCCACGCATCGTGGGGCTGGCGCGGGCTAAAGAACTCCTGCTGACCGGCCGGATCCTGACCGCGCACGAAGCGGAGCGGATCGGGCTCGTCAATGAGGTCGTCCCCGCAGGCGAGGCGGTCGCTCGAGCCCGTGCGATCGGCGAGGAGATCGCCGAGCGCGGCCCGCTCGCGGTACGCGAGGTCAAGCGTCTCGTGGACGACGCGCTCGACCGCGATCTGGTCGAAGGCCACGCCGCCGAGATCGAGTCCTCGGTCCGGATCTTCGCCACCGACGACCTGCTCGAAGGTGCCCGCTCCTTCGTCGAAAAGCGCCAGCCCCAGTACCGCGGCCGCTGAGCCGCTCCGTCTCCCACCGCAGCGAGGACATCAGCCACATGAGTGACGTCAGCCGGTT
>DATHTG010000088.1:0-11548 GCA_035463515.1 Candidatus Limnocylindrales bacterium | reverse complement strand
GGCATCCAGGCCGGCCTGCAGACGCTCATCCCCGAGCACGTCGACGCGGCCCGACGCGGACGCGCGGCGAGTCTGAAGACGGCGTTCGACATCGGCGGAGCGTTCGCGGCGTTCCTCGTGCTCGGCTGGGCGTTGGAGTCGAGCGGGGTCCTGGGAGCTGCCGTCGTCACAGGGGTGGTCCTGATCGTTGCCCTCTGGATCGTGTTCGCCTGGGTGCCATCCGTCGCGGCGGCTGCGCCGGCGCCGACCGTACGGCCCGATGGCGTCGCTGCGGGCCGGGCCGTCCCACCAGGCTTCTGGCCACTGGTCCTTTCTCGCTTCCTGTTCCTGCTCGGGGTGTTCATCGTCGGGCGCTTCCTGCTGTTCCTCGTCGCGGATCGGCTCGGGATGCCAGCCGCAGCCGCGGTGGGTGAGACCGGCAGACTGCTCGGGCTATTCACGCTGGTCACCGCGGTGTCGGCTGTGGTCGTCGGCCCGCTCGTCGATCGGAGCGACCGTCGCCCACTGATGGCTGCGGGCGCGCTCCTGGCCGCTGGCGGGATCGTCCTCTACCTCGCACCGGCGGGTCTCACGGGAGTCGTCGCCGCCGGAGGCCTGATGTCGATCGGAACGGCCGTCTACGCGACGGCGAACTGGGCGGCACTGACGCAGATGGCGCCAGCCGAGGACGCCGGCCGCTTGATGGGTCTCGCCAATATCGGAACGGGTGGGGCCGCGGCGTGTGCCGGTCTCCTCGGACCCGCGATCGACACGTGGGGACTCGCGCCTGCGCTGGCGTCGGCGACCGCGGCCTCCCTCGCCGCGGTGGTACCGCTCGCACGGATCTCCAGGATCCGGCACCTGGAGGAGTCGACGATATGACCGATCAGCCCACCCGGGGGCGCGACTTCCGCGACCGGTCGCAGCTCCGGCCCTCCATCCCCATCGACCTGCCGCGATATCTCGCATGGCTGACGAAGCCGCTGATGCCTCTCGTCGAGCGGTACGGCAAGCGCGTGCCACGACGGGGTCCTCGTGGGTACCAGCCACGGGACATCCTGCTGCCGCGTGGCTACGAGGCCGAGCTGGTGGCGACCGGGCTCAGCGCGCCGGTGATGACGACGTTCGGCCCGGATGGCGCCGCGTACGTCGTCGAGTCGGGCCACAAGGTCGACGACCCGCCACGCATCAAGCGGGTCGATCTCGACACCGGCACCGTCACCGTCCACTACTCGTTCGCGGCCGCCGAGTGGGTCAAGACCGGGGCCGTCACCGGCGCCGCATGGCACGCGGGCAGCCTGTTCGTCACCAATACCGACACCGTCCTCCGGATCGGGCCGCGGGGAGGGGTGCGTGCGATCGTCACGGGCTTGCCGGGTCGCGGCGACCACCAGGTCAACCACCCGCTGGTCGGTCCGGACGGGAAGGTCTACTTCAACGTCGGCTCGGCCACGAACTCCGGGATCGTCGGGTCGGACAACGCCGCGTACGGCTGGCTCAAGGACAACCCCGAGGTCCATGACGTCCCAGCGTTCGACGTCGTGCTCGCCGGCCGGGACTACGAGGACCGTGACGTCCTCGGCGACCTCGGCCGGACGGTTCGAACGGGCGCGTTCGTTCCGTTCGGGACAGAGACGACCTTCGGTCAGGTCATCTCGGGCAACGTCAAGGCGTCCGGTGCGATCCTTCGCTGCGACCCTGACGGCTCCGGGCTGGAGGTCGTCGCCTGGGGGCTCCGCAACCCGTACGGGCTGGCGTTCACCACCGACGGGCGGCTGCTCGTCACCGAGCACGGGATGGATAACCGGAGCGCGCGTCACATCATCGGCGACTTCGACGACCTCTACGTCATCGATCCGACGGCCCCCGCTCGCTGGTACGGTTGGCCGGACTTCGCGTCCGGCGTCCGTCTCGACGACCCGCGCTGGGGCGACGGCGGGCAGGGCCGCGAACCGGTCCTCGCCGAGTTCCCCGATCGGGAGCCGCCGTTCCCGCTCGTTTCCTTCGCTCCGCACGCCGGGGCCAACGGCATCGCCGTCTCCCCGGGGCGCGGGTTCGGGTTCGAGGGCCAGGCATTCGTTGCGCTGTTCGGCGACCTCGCCCCGATCACCACTCCTCGCCTGCCGGCGCCGGTCGGATTCAAGGTGGTTCGCGTCGACATCGACCGGGCCGAGATCACCGATTTTGCCGTCAACCGGATCCAGGGACCGGCCTCGAAGCTGCCGCACGACGGCTTCGAGCGGCCGAGTCATGTCGTGTTCGGTCCAGACGACGCGCTGTATGTGACCGACTTCGGCGAGATCGACATCGCGCCCGAGAAGGCCGGGATCCACATCCAGGCCGGGACCGGCAGTCTGTGGCGGATCCGGCGAGTGCCCGGCGTGCCGGTGGGCGACCGCCCGCCAGAGTCGGCGGAGGTGCCGTTCTACGTCGCCCAGTACCTCGTCTGGTTGCTCGGCGCCGCCGCGATCGTCGGCGGCCTCGTCGCGCTGATCCTGCGGTTCGTTCGTGGCCGCGGCGGCCGCACGTGATCAGCCACAGATAGAGCTCGCCTGGCCTTCGCTGCGCCTGGCGCTAGACTGACGGTCCTGCCGGCGCACGGGGTGGACGAGATGACAGGCGACCCGCACGGAGGCACACCGCGACGACCGTGGCGGCTCGCCCGGTGGACCCCGTACCTCGCGGGTGCCGGCCTCGCGTTCGGGGCCGTCCTGCTGTTCAACCTCGTGTTCCCCGGCCCGCGGCCGCTGACGGCCGATGACGTCGACGCTCGCGTCAACGAAGCCCTCGCGTCGGTCACGCCCGCGCCGGCGTTCTCCGAGCTGGTCTACCGGGCGGTGGTCCCGTCGGTCGTGTTGGTCCAGATCGAGCGACCCACGCCGAGCGCATCGCCCGGCGTCGACGAGGGGGTCGACGAGGGGGTCGGCAGCGGCGTCGTCGTCAACCTTGCCGGCGACATCCTCACGAGCCTGCACGTCGTCGCCGACGCCACGGACATCCACGTCACCTTCGCTGACGGCACCAAGTCGTCGGCCGAGATCGTCAATCGCGATCACGCGAACGACATCGCCGTCCTGCGCGCCGAGACCCCGCCGATGGAGCTCGTGCCGGCGACGCTGGGCGACCCGGGAGGCGTGCGCGAGGGCAGCGAGGCGTACGCCGTCGGCAGCCCGTTCGGCCTCCCCAACTCGATGAGCGAGGGCGTGATCTCCGGGCTCGACCGGTCGTTCCTGCTCGAGGACAGCGGCACGGTGTTGCGCGGTCTGATCCAGATCGACGCCGCGGTCAATCCGGGCAACTCCGGCGGGCCGTTACTCGATAGAGAGGGTCATGTCATCGGCATCGTCACCGCGCTGCTGAACCCGACCGGCGACGACGTATCGATCGGGATCGGTCTCGCGGTCCCGATCACGGTGGCCGGCGGCGCGGCCGGCCTGCCGCCCTACTAGCCACACGACGAGCGACCCCCACCGCTAGAGGAACGCACGCGTGGACCACACCACCAGTCACGACGCAGCCTCCCCGATGGAGCGGCTGCTGTACGAGGTCAAGAAGGTCATCGTCGGCCAGGACCACTTGCTCGAACGGCTGATCGTCGCGCTCCTCGCCCGTGGCCACATCCTCGTCGAAGGCGTGCCGGGCCTCGCCAAGACGATGGCGATCCGGACCCTCGCGGACGCGATCGGCGGCGAGTTCAAGCGCATCCAGTTCACGCCCGATCTCGTGCCGGCTGACCTGGTGGGCACGCGGATCTATAACCAGAAGACCGGCGATTTCGGGACGACGCTGGGGCCCGTCTTCGCCAACCTGCTGCTGGCCGACGAGATCAATCGTGCGCCGGCCAAGGTCCAGAGCGCCCTCCTCGAGGTGATGCAGGAGCGGCAAGTCACGATCGGCAAGGAGACCTACAAGGTCCCCGACCCGTTCCTGGTGCTGGCGACGCAGAACCCGATCGAGACCGAGGGGACTTACGCGTTGCCGGAGGCCCAGATCGACCGGTTCATGCTCAAGGTCCTCGTCGGCTATCCGACGCCGACCGAGGAGTTCGTGATCGTCGAGCGCATGACCGGGGTCCTGCCGGCCGCCCAGCGCGTGCTCTCGACCGACACGCTCAAGGAGATGCAGAAGGGCGCCGATCGCGTGTTCGTCGATCCAGCGCTCATGGAGTACGCGGTCCGGCTCGCCACCGCGACGCGGGAGCCTGAGACGCACGGACTCGGCGAGCTGAGCCGGTACATCACGTTCGGGGCGAGTCCACGAGCGTCGATCAATCTGATCCTGACCGCCCGCGCCCTCGCCTTCGTCCGCGGTCGGGATTACGCGCTCCCCGAGGACGTCCTCGACATGGCCCTCGACGTGCTGCGTCACCGACTCGTCCTTTCGTTCGAGGCGCTCTCCGACGACATCAGCAGCGATGACCTCCTTTCGACGATCATCGATCGGATCCCCGTGCCGGTCGTCCCGCTTCGCGACTCCCATGGCAACAGCGTCGTCAGCGCCTGAACGCATCCTCCAGCGGCTCGACTGGCAGGTCGTCCGCCGGCTCGACGGCCTCCTCCAGGGCGACTATCGGACGCTGTTCCGCGGCAGCGGCATCGACTTCGCCGACCTGCGCGAGTACCAGTGGGGCGACGACGTCCGCTACATCGACTGGAATGTCACCGCGCGGACCTCGACGCCGTACGTCCGCGAGTACGTCGAGGATCGCGAGGTCACTGCGTGGTTCCTGCTCGACCTCAGTCCGTCGGTCGACTTCGGGACCGTCGAGAGCGAGCGTCTCAAGCGGAGCGTCCTGATCGACTTCGTCACGACGCTGGCACGCCTGCTCACCCGCCGCGGCAACCGGGTCGGGGCGATCCTGTACGGCCGCGCCGTCGAGCGGACGATCCCGGCGAGATCGGGTCGGGTCCAGGTCCTACGCCTCGTCAACGACCTGCTCGAGCAGCCGCGGCTGCCGTCGTCGCCGTTCACCGACCTTGGCGCGCTGCTCCAGGCCGGTCAGCAGACGATCAAGCGGCGCTCGCTGGTCTTCGTCATCTCCGATTTCATCAGCGCGCCCGGCTGGGAGCGGCCGCTCAACCTGCTGACACAACGCCATGAGGTGATGGCCGTCCGGCTGTTCGATCGCAGGGAGGTCGAGCTGCCCGATGTCGGCGCCCTCCTGATCGAGGACGCGGAGACCGGCGAGCAGCTGTACGTCGACACACATGACAAGGCGTTCCGGCGCCGCTTCAAGGAAGCCTCGGAACGGCGGGACGCCACGCTTCGCGATGCGTTCAAGCGGGCTGGCGTCGATGCGGTCGCCCTTTCGACCGATGAGGATCTCGTCCACGCGATCGTGCGGATGGCGACGCTTCGGCGGCGCCGGCGGAAGCACTGACGATGTCGTTCCTCTGGCCTGCCGTCCTGCTGCTGCTCCTGGCGATCCCTCTCGGGGTGGCCCTCTACGTCACGCGTGAGCGTCGGCGTCGGCAGCGGATCGCGGACTCGATCGGCCGGCTGCAGCCGACCGGACACGCGGGCGGAGTCGGTCGCGCGGCGATGCTTCGGCGGAGGATCCCGGGCGCGCTCATCGTCGCCGGTCTGGTCGTCCTCGTCATCGCGATGGCACGGCCGCAGAGCGTCATCGGCGTCCCGCGTTTCGAGGGCACCGTGATCCTGGCCTTCGATGTGTCGGGCAGCATGGCGGCCACCGACATGGACCCGACGCGCATGGAGGCGGCCAAAGCCGCCGCCCGGACCTTCGTCTCGCGCCAGCCGACGTCGATCCTGGTCGGCATCGTGGCGTTCAGCGACACCGGGTTCTCGATGCTCGTTCCGACCGACGACGAGGCACAGGTCCTCTCCGCCATCGACCGGCTCGGGCCAGAACGCGGCACGTCCATCGGGCGGGGGATCGTGTCGTCGTTGATCGCGCTCGCGACGGCGCAGCAGGACCCCGAGGCCGGCTACTACACGAACGCGTCTCCGGAGCCCGATCCATTGCCGCCCGTCGTCGCCCCTGGCACATTCGCACCCGCCGCCATCGTGCTGCTGACCGACGGCGAGAACAACCAGCAGCCCGATCCGGTCGAGGCTGCGCACGCAGCCGCGGAGCGCGGCATCCGCATCTTCCCGGTCGGTCTCGGGACGGCGGCCGGGACGACGATCGAGGTCGAGGGCTTTCGCGTCCATAGCCGTCTCGACGAGCCGTCCCTGCGGCAGATCGCCGAGATCACCGACGGGGCGTACTACGCGGCCTCGGCGCCTGAGGAGCTCGCAGGGATCTACGACGACATCGAGACCAGGTTCGTGATCCGGCCCGAGGCCATGGAGATCACATCGTTCATCGCGGGCGCCGGGCTCGTGATCCTGCTGCTCGGCGCGCTCGGCGGATTCCTCTGGTTGGGGCGGGCACCGTGATGGACCTGTTGGCCCCCGGCGCCTTCCTCCTCCTCATCCTGATCCCGCTCCTCATCGTCGCGCGGATCCTCCTGCTCCGCCGCCCGAAGCCCGCGATCCGCTATTCGAGCGTGTCGCTCGTCCGAGAGGCCGTCTCCGGGTCGTCGTGGATGCGTCGCCACCTGCCGTTCGTCCTGTTCGCGCTCGGCCTGACGAGCCTCGTCGTCGCGCTGGCACGGCCCGTCCAAGTGGTCGCGGTCCCCGCGGGCCGCACGACGGTGATCCTCGCGATGGATGTCTCGCGCAGCATGTGCGCGACCGATATCGAGCCGAACCGGCTCGTCGCCGCGGAGGCCGCCGCTTCCTCGTTCATCGACCGCCAGAGCCCGTCGACGCAGATCGGGATCGTCGCATTCGCGGGGTTCGCCGAGCTCGTGCAGCCACCGACGACGGACCAGGAGGTGCTCCTCGACGTCATCGAGAACCTGACCACCGGCCGCCGCACGGCGATCGGCAGCGCGATCCTCGAGTCGATCGACGCGATCGCCGATGTCGACGACAGCGTCGCCGCACTGCCGCGATCCGGGTCCGCGTCTGAGGAGGCGCCAGCGCCCGTGCCGAGAGGCGCCTATGCCCCAGCGATCATCGTGCTGCTGACGGACGGCGCGAGCAATGCCGGCCCGCTTCCGGAGGAGGCCGCGGCAGAGGCCGCTGCCCGCGGCCTGCGGGTGTACACGATCGGATTCGGGACAGCGGACCCGGACGCCGAACGGCCGCCGTGTGGTCTCCAGTTCATCGGCAACGAACCAGCGGACCAGTTCGGGTTCGGCGGGTTCAGCGGTGGCGGCACCGGCGGCGGTGGCGGCTTCCGCCGGGCGATCGACGAGGAGACGCTCATGGCTGTCGCCGACGCGACGGGCGGGACGTACTTCCCAGCGGAGAGTGCCGACGAGCTGCATACGGTGTTCGAGAACCTGCCGACGAACCTCATCACGAAGGCCGAGGTCATGGAGATAAGCGTGCTGTTCGTGGCGCTCGGTGCGGTCCTGGTCGCCCTGGCCGTCCTCCTCGGTCAGGCCTGGCGGCCGTTGCCGTAGCCCGTGTGCGTACGGCGCTGAGCGCGGGCCGATCCCCTGTCGATTCGCGTGATGCCCGTTCGTCGTGGGTGTGAGAGCGGCCGTAGGTGAGGGCCGTCGAGAAGGAGGTCCCTGATGGGAACCAAGGTGATCCACGTCGAGGTCGTCGGCAAGGACGGCGAGCGGCTGCAGCAGTTCTACAAGGACGTGTTCGGCTGGAGCCTCGACACGAACAACCCGGGTGGCTACGGGATGTACCGCCAGGACGACGGGCTGACCGGCGGCATCGGTGCGTCGCCTGACGGAGGCGCCGGCCACGTCACGTTCTACGTCCACACCGACGACCCGCAGGCTGTCCTCGACAAGGCCGCTGCGAGCGGCGGCCAAGTGATCATGCCGCTCACCGAGGTCGCACCGGAGACCACGGTCGCGCTGTTCGCCGATCCGGAGGGGCACGTCGTCGGGATCATGTGAGCCTCGCGCGCAGCGCTGCATCGCCGGCCGGGCCCCTGACGGGTCCGGCCGTTCGATGGCCCCGAGCCGACTCGTGCGATGATGCGCATGAGCTACCCAGATGCCTCCGACAACACGGGCAAGTCGGTCAGCGGCTCGCCTGCATCGTTCGATCCTCCTCGCCGGGCTGGCCTGGTTGCTCCTCGCCGCCGTCCGTCAGCCAGTGGCCGACACCCTGGCCGCCGACGCGGGTCCCCATATCGATGTCTTGACGGCCACCGGCGTGGTCGACAACGTCATGGCGACGTACATCGAGCAGGGCGTGGCAAGGGCGGCGGAGGGCGATGCGACCGCGGTCGTCCTGACCATCAACACCCCGGGCGGCAGCCTCGATGCGACGCAGCGCATCGTCTCGGCCCTTCTCGAGGCGCCGGTGCCGACGATCGCGTGGGTCGCCCCGGGCGGTGGCCGGGCCGCCAGTGCCGGAACGTTCATCACGCTCTCGGCGCACGTTGCCTACATGGCACCCGGGACGAACATCGGCGCGGCGTCACCGGTCGGGGCCGGTGGTGAAGAGCTCACCGGCACGATCGGGGACAAGGTCAAGAACGACGCCATCGCGAACATCCGGTCGATCGCCGAGGCCCGCGGTCGCAACGTCGACTGGGCGGTGTCGACGGTCGAGAGCGCGGTCTCGACGCCCGCCAGCGAAGCCGTCACGCTCGGCGCGGTCGACGGCATCGCGACCTCGCTCGATGACCTTCGCGCCCAGGCTGACGGCAAGCAGGTCGAGGTCCGGTCGGAGACGGTGACGCTCGACCTGGCCGAGGCCTCGATCGTCGACGTCGGGATGAACCCGTTCCAGTCGATCATCCACCTGCTGTCCGACCCGAACGTGGCGTTCATCCTGCTGACGCTCGGTTTCTACGGGCTCCTGTTCGAGCTCCAGAGCCCCAACTTCGTGACGGGCATCCTCGGCGCCATCGCACTGATCCTCGCGTTCATCGGCTTCGGCAGCCTGCCCCTCAACGTCGCGGGCCTGCTGCTCATCGGGCTCGCGGTGCTCCTCTTCGTGCTCGAGACGACCGTCACGAGCCACGGGCTGCTGATCGTGGGTGGGCTCGTGTGCTTCGTCCTGGGCGCCTTCACGCTGTACACGGCTCCGGGCTCACCGGCCGCTCCGGACGTGTCGGTCGCGATCCCGCTGATCGTCGCGATGGCCGCGGTCACGGCGGCGTACGTCGGCCTGGTGCTGGTCGCCGTCGCGCGTGTCAGGCGGCGATCGTTCGCCTACGCGGGCACGTACGGTGCCGGCGGTACGATGACCGTGCCGCCCGGAACCGTCGGCGTCGCGAGGACCGCGCTCCAGCCGATCGGTGTCGTCTACGCGGCGGGCGAGGAATGGACGGCGCGGGCGAGCGGCGAAACCGCGATCGCATCGGGCCAGCCCGTCCGGGTGATCGGCCAGGAGAACCTGACGCTCGTCGTCGAATCGGGACCGGCCGTGCCGGATCGCTGAGAGGAGAGATCCGTGGAGCTCCCCACCATCCTGGCCGTCGCGTTCGTCATCGTCGTCCTGCTGGTGATCGCGATCGCCTCGATCAAGATCGTCAACCAGTACGAGCGATTGCTCGTGTTCACGCTCGGCCGGACGAGCCCGACCGACGTCAAGGGTCCGGGCTGGGTGTTCATCGTCCCGATCGCCCAGCGCGGGGTCAAGGTCGACCTGCGGGAGCAGTTCATCGAGGTCCCCAGTCAGACCAACATCACCAAGGACAACGCGCCGATCAACATCGACTTCCTGATCTACTGGCGGATCGTCGAGCCGTACAAGAGCGTCGTGGAGGTCCAGAACTTCAACGGTGCGCTTCAGAACATCGCGACCACGACGCTGCGCGCGGTCATCGGCGACATCCTCCTGGACGACGTGCTCTCGAAGCGGGAGCAGATCAACGAGGTCCTGCGCGTCAAGATGGACGAGGTGACCGAGCGTTGGGGCGGCAAGGTCACGACGGTCGAGATCCGCGAGATCATCCCGCCGGCGGCAGTGCAGGACGCGATGAACAGGCAACTTTCCGCCGAGCGGACGCGGCGCGCCGTCATCACGGAGTCCGAAGGAGCCCGGCAGTCGTCCATCAACGTCGCCGAGGGCACCAAGCAGGCCGAGATCCTCAAGGCCGAGGGCGATCGGCAGGCGGCGATCCTGCGAGCCGAAGGTTTCGCACTGGCACTCACGCAGATCTACAACGCCGCATCGCAGGTCGACCAGAAGACGATGGCGCTGCAGTACCTCGAGGCGTTCAAGGCCCTCGGGGCGAGCCCGTCGACCAAGTACGTGCTCCCGCTCGAGATCACGTCCCTCGCGGACACCTTCCGCGGGTTCCTGGCTGCCTCGAACGAGGACGGCCGATCGGGACCTTCGAAGGGCTGACGACCGGTCCGGGCGACTGAAAGGGACCCGTAACAGGGTCCCAGCGCCCGTCTGTTCGGGTGCACCCCGATCGGGCCGACCATCCTCGCGACAGATCCATACGACGGGGAGAACCCGAGGAGGTCCGTACGATGGCGACCCTTTCCGAGAAGAAGCGCGACAACCTGCCGGACTCGAAGTTCGGCTTGCCCGACGAGCACAAGTACCCGATGCCCGACAAGTCCCACGCTCGCAACGCGAAAGCGCGTGCGTCCCAGCAGAAGAAGGCGGGCAACCTGACGGCCTCCGAGAAGGAGAAGATCGACCGCAAGGCCGACAAGATCCTCGACACGTAGGCCGACGGTCGACCATCCAGCAACGACGAAGCCCCGGGCGATGGCCCGGGGCTTCGTGGTATCGCGAGTTCGTCCCGGTTACCGTCAGCCCGGTACAGCGACCGCCGCGAATGACGCCATGTCGGGGTACGTCGCGTCCGGTGACGCATCCGCCGGTGGCGTGGCGCCGCTGCCCGGCCGGTCGTGACGGCGATCGATCCATACGGTCGTCAGACCCAGCCGCTTGGCCGGCACATGATCGTGGAAGAGACTCTGGGCGACGTGGACGATGCGATCAGGTGGCAGCCCGACTCGATCGAGGAGTGCCTCGAAGTTGCGCGGATCCGGCTTGTACGAGCCGACCTGCTGCGCGGTCACGACCCAATCGAGATCGACCCCGAGCCGGCGGTTCGATGCCGCGAACAGATCGTCGTCGCAGTTCGTCAGCACCCCGAGGCGGAAGCGCCGCTTGAGTCGCCGCAGCGCCTCGGTCGAGTCGGGGAATGCCGGCCAGTCCTCGACCGAGCGCGAGAACCGGGCCACCTCATCGTCGGTCGGCTCGAAACCGAGCTCCTCGGCCACGCCTCGCAGACCCGCAGCGAGGATCGCCGCGTACGTTTGGTATCGGCCGCCCTCGCCTGCCGCTTCGTGACGTGCGTACCGGGTCAGGACGTCCTCGGGGTCGTGGGCGACGCCATGTGCGTCGAGAATGGAGCGGAACGCGGCGGTGAGGCCGGCCTCCCAGTCGATGAGCGTCCCGTAGCAGTCGAACGTCAGTGCATCGACGTCCGTGAAGTCGATCGTCGGCATCGCGGAACTGTAGCCCGCGCGGCATCGTCGGAAGCGCTATGACGCCGGCTCGCAGATATCCGGTCCTCTCGCTTCTCGCCGTCGCGCTATTCATCGTCGGCTGC
>DATHTG010000087.1:0-4445 GCA_035463515.1 Candidatus Limnocylindrales bacterium | reverse complement strand
GGAGACGTTCTTGGACAGCCCTTCGGACGACTCGTTCGCCCCGTGCACGAAGAAGAGGACCCCGGTCGGCGGCGGTGGTGGTGGCGCGACTCGCTGGCGGGTGGCTCCCGATGCTGGCACGCGCTGAGGGTAGCGCGGTGCACCGACCGCGAAACCGACCAGGTGCTACCCGACGTATCGGTGCGTGGACCCCAGCTTAGGAACGGAGACCACGCGATGACCCACGACACCAGAGCCAGCAAGTTGGCGGCCGCGCTGTTCGCCACCGTTGCGATCGTCGCCGCCTGTTCGAGCAGCGGCGGTGGTGCTGCCTCGAGCGCCCCGTCCGCGGCAGCCCCCTCTGCCTCGGCATCCGAGGCACCCGCATCGGAGGCCCCGTCCGAGTCCGCTTCGGCGTCGGCCGCAGCCGGTGCGGAGATCAAGCTCGCCGACAGTTCCCTCGGCCAGATCATCGTCGACGGGGCGGGCAAGACTCTCTACATGTTCACGCCCGATGAGGCCGGAACGCCGACCTGCTACGACCAGTGCGCGACGGCCTGGCCGCCGTTGACTGGCGAGGTGACGGCCGGGACGGGCCTCGACGCCTCGAAGATCACGGTCGTCGACCGGACCGATGGCGGTAAGCAGGTGAAGTACGGCGACTGGCCGCTCTACTACTTCGCCAACGATGCCGCAGCCGGCGACGTGAACGGCCAGGGCCTCAATGACAAGTGGTACGTCGTCGGGGCCGACGGCGAGCCGATCAAGGGATAACACCACCCGGGGTTCGACGGGGGGAGAGGCCCGGTGGCGAAGGCCACCGGGCCTCGTCACGTCCGCTTCGAGGCGTACGGCGGCGCGCGCTTCAGGCTGTCGCGGTCGGCGTCGTGTGGCCCGCAGCGAGCATGTAGACGGCCGCCTCCTCGACCCCATCGACGCCGAGCATCTCGTTCATCGCATCGTCCATGAACGCACCGACGCCGCAGGCGCCGAGACCCATCGACGTCGCTGCGAGATATGCGTTCTCCCCGAGGTGGCCGGCCTCGAGCAGCCCATATCGATAGCTCCGATCCTGATACTTGGGCCGCATGCGCTGCATGATCATCGTCAGGTACAGGACGACGCCGCACTCGCCAAGGAATTCCTGGGCGATGCCGTGGTCGACGACGTGCTGGCGGAAGTCACCGAGGCGGAGCTGCTCGAGCGCGTGCTCCCGATACGCGTAGTGGTAGACGCCCGGCTCGACCCCCTCCACGCGGTGGACGACTGCGTAGACCTCGATCGGGTACAGCGCCCCCGATGACGGTGCCGTCCGACGCGCGTTGCCGTACCTGTCGGCGCCGATCCCGCTGGTCAGGAACAGCAGGCGCGACAGTTCGGCGGCTGTCATCGGCGTGCCGACGTAGTCGCGCGTCGAGCGGCGCGTCGCGATCGCCGTGGCCGTCGGGAGACCGCCGTCGAGGTCGGGCGCCGGGAGGTCGACGACCGGGACGCCCGGATAGCCCTTGTACAGCTCGACCGGCTGTCCCCAGTTCGCGACGGACCCCAAGGCATCGATGACTCCGGGCTTGCTCCACTGGTGATAGATGACGCCGACGTCGGACCCCACCTCGACAGGCGGCGCAGGACGCAGCCCCCGCCCAAGGGCGAGTCCCGCGATGCCGCCCAGGGTGAGGCCGAAGAGTCCCCGCCGTGACAGGACGGCACGGGCGACCAAGGCGCCTGGCTGGAGCGGCTCTACGTCCCGGGCCGACACGGTCCGTCGGAGCGGGACCGGCACCGGCGCGGGTGGTCGCGGCTGCCGCATCGACCGCCATCGAAAGCGTCCGTAGGCGATCAGTCGGTCCTGGTTGAGCACGACGTGGACCGCGGCAAGGAAACCCATCGCGTAGCCAGCGACCGTGTGGTACCAGAAGTCATTGAGGTCCCACAGGTCGGCGATCACGCCGGTCGCCGCGGTGACGATGACCGCGGCGAGCAGGCCGACGGTCGTCAGGAAGTCGATGTCGTGGCGGAGTCTGGTCATGGCCGTGCACCGTGCTACGGGCGGCGCGACCGACCCCTCGCGGGCCGTCGCGGTCCCGCGGACGGATTCTAGGTGACGCTGACCAGTCGGGCGCTCAGGCCTTCGCGGCGACGCGCGTCTTCGTTGCTCCCGAGGCGACTTTCGCGCGGTCTTTGATGATCTGTCCGGCGGCGAGCTTGCCGGGCGCGCCCATGACGCAGCCACCCGGGTGCGTGCCCGACCCGCACTGGTAGTAGCCGTCGATCGGCGTGCGGTACTGCGACCAGCCCGGCGCCGGGCGGAAGAAGAACATCTGTGGCGCGAAGAACTCGCCCGCGAAGATGTTGCCCTCCGACAGGCCCACGGTCCGCTCGATGTCGAGCGGCGTGCGGACCTCGCGCTGGAGCACCAGGTCGCCGAAGCCCGGGAAGAACCGCTCGAGCGTCCGCTGCACGGTGTCGCCCAGGTTCTCCTTCTCGCTGTCCCAATCGCTCTCGCGCAGCTTGTACGGCGTGTACTGGATGAAACACGACAGGACGTGCTTTCCGGGAGGCGCCATGTCGGCATCGATCGTCGACTGGATGGCGCAATCGATGTACGGGTTCTGCGAATACCAGCCGTACTTGGCGTCGTCGAACGCCTTCTCGAGGTAATCCATCGACGGACCGATGTTCGTGAAGCCACGGAACTGGCTGCCGTCGAGGTCACCGAACCTCGGCAGGCCGTCGAGCGCGAAGTTGACCTTCGATGACGTGCCCTGGAAGCGGAACCGCTGGATGTTCTCGACGAGGTCGTCGGGCAGCTCCCGGGGGTTGACGAGCTCGAGGAACGTGCGCCGCGGATCGAGCGCGCTGACCACGGTGTCGGCGTAGAACTCCGTCCCGTCCTGCAGCGCGACGCCAGTCGCACGGCCATCCTTCGTGATGACCGAGTCGACCGGCGACTCGAGGCGGATCTCCGCGCCGAATGCTTCGGCGGCCCGTGCCAGTACCTGGGTGAAGCCGCCGTTGCCCTTCTTGTGGAATGCCCAGGAGCCGAACTCGCCGTCGTGCTCGCCGATCGAGTGATAGAGCAGCACGAGCCCGGAGCCCTGTGAGCGCGGCCCGACCTTCGTCCCGATGATGCTCGACGACGCAAGGTAGCCCTTCAGTAGCTCGGATTCGAAGTAGTCGTCGAGGAAGTCCGCGGCGCTGCCGGTCAGCAGGCGAACGGCGTTGTGCAAAACGCGCTTGTCCATCTTCTTGAAGCGCGAGCCGAGGTTCGCGAGGGCGATCATCTCCTCCGGGTCGTCGCTGAAGATGTCGGGCGGGACCATGTCCAGCAGCGGCTTGATCGCCTGACAGACCATCTCCATGTCGTGGCTGTACTGGTCATAGGCGTCGGCGTCGTGCTTGGAGTGGCGCGCGATCTCCTGCTGGTTCTGCCCGTGGTCCTGCGTGAAGTACAGGTAGTCCCCGTCGAGCCCGGGCGCGAACGTCGTCGACATCAGCAGCGGCATGAAGCCGTGCTTCGTGAGCTCGAGGTCATGGATGATCTCGGGTCGCAGCAGGCTCAGTGCGTACGAGAACGTCGTGAACCAGAAGCCCGGCCGGAGCTCCTCGGTGATCGCGGCGCCGCCGACGAGATGGCGGCGCTCGAGGACGAGGACCTTGAGTCCGGCCTTGGCCAGGTACGCACCGTTGACCAGGCCGTTGTGGCCGCCACCGACGATGATCGCGTCGTACGTCCGGTCCGCCCGGCTGGTCGCCCGGGTGGACTTCGTGCTGCCGTCCTTCCCGTTCGACTTGGACGTCTTCGAGGTCTTGGTCGGCTTGGGCGCGGTCATCGTCATGTCAGGCCGTCTTTCGCTCCGGGTTGTAGAGCGGCAGCCGCGCGACGTGCGCGGCGACCTGCTCATAGTGGTGGTCGACGGTGAACTCGAGGTTGACCTTCGTGCCGAGCTTCGCGAGGTCGGGTCGGACGCGGGCGATCGCGATGTGGCGCTGGAGCATCGGTGAGTACATGAAGCTCGTCGCGTAGCCGACCCGCTCGTAGTCGTCGTCGTAGAGCATCCAATCCTCGACGACCGGCGCGTGGTCCTTGGGCGGGATCAGCCCCGCCTCGTTGTAGACCCGATCGTAGTCCTTCCAATCGACGACGAGCCCGCGCATCGTCCAGCGCGACGTCTTGTCGGCGATCTCCTTCTCGAGTGCCTTTCGGCCGATGAACGCCCGATCGTCGGACTTCAGGTCCTTGAACATCCACGCCCACCCGAGCTCGATCGGGGTCGAGCGGTGCGCATCGTTCCAGGCGAAACGACTCGAGTCGAAGTCGGCCTCCATGAGGAGCAGGCCGGCCTCGATCCGCAGCATGTACAACGCCGCCAGGCCGAACGGCAGCACGCCGTGGCCCTCGACGGACTCCCACAACGTGTCCCAGACGTGGATCGCGTCCGGCGTTTCGATCCAGATCTCGTAGCCGA
>DATHTG010000086.1:0-10014 GCA_035463515.1 Candidatus Limnocylindrales bacterium | reverse complement strand
ATCGCTCGAGGTCGCGGGACGCGCGTCCTCGTCGTCCCCGTCCAGTTCCTCGCCGATCACCTCGAAACGCTGTACGACATCGACGTCGGCGCGCGCGAACAGGCCGAGCGCGCTGGTTTGCGATTCTCGCGGATCGCATCGCTCAACGCAGACCCGTCGCTTGCCCGTGCACTCGCGTCGGCCGCGCGGCACGCGTTAGGTTCCGTGGTGCACGCTCGCTGAGGACGCGGCCGCCGCGAGACCGAGGACCGACGGAGGACGGACGTTGAAGCTGACCGCATCGATGATGGTGTCCCTCGACGGCGTGTATCAGGGACCCGGAGGCCCTGACGAGGACCGCCGCGACGGGTTCGACCGGGGCGGTTGGACGGCTGCGTACGCCGACCCGGAGGGGTGGCCCTTCCTGCTCGAGTGGTTCGGACGCGCCGATGCGCTGCTCCTCGGCCGGAAGACCTGGGAGATCTGGGAGCGGTACTGGCCGGACCACGACTCGGGCGACGCCGTCTCGCACGGCATCAATGTCCTGCCCAAGTACGTGCCCTCCACGACGCTCAAGGACCCGGCGTGGGAGAACACGCACGTGATCGACGGCGACCTCGAAACGGCGATCCGTGAGCTCAAGGAACGGCCCGGCCGCGAGCTCCAGCTCCATGGCAGCGGCGAGCTGCTCCGCTGGCTGCTGGAGCGCGACCTCGTCGACGAGCTGAACCTGCGGATCTATCCGGTCATCGTCGGCGCGGGGTTGCGGCTGTTCCCCGAGAACGGGCAGACGCACGACCTTCAGCTGGTCGAGTCGAGGTCGACGGGTTCCGGCGTGATGTTCCAGACGTATCGACCCGCCGGCCGCGCGACGTTCGGGAACGCCGGCTGAGCGGCCACCGGTGTGAGGCTGTCAGACTTTCCGGATGAAGCCTCTTCGGGCCAACCCATGACCACAGCCGAGAAGCTGACCGTCGGCAGCGAGACGGCGAGCGCCTACCTACGGATACCGGACGGGGCGAACAGCGGCGTCGTCGTCCTCCACGCCTGGTGGGGCCTCAACGACGACGTCATCGCCTACGCCGATCGACTCCTCGACGCCGGCTTCGCCGTCCTCGCGCCGGATATGTTCCGGGGCCAGGTCGCGACGACGCCTGAGGACGCCGAGCGGCTATCGAGCGAGGGCGACGCCGGCATCGCTGGCGATGTCGCCTGGGCTGCCATCGACCGACTCGCGGAGGCGCTCGGCCCCGAAGCCCCGATCGCCGTCCTCGGCTGGTCTTTCGGTGCCGGGTACGCCATCTGGGCGCCGTCGGTGCGCGACCGGGCCATGGCCACCGTCGCGTACTACGGCACGTACACTGCGCCGTTCATCGCCGAGGCGACCGCTCCGCTCATCGGGCATTTCGCGGAAGAGGATCCGTTCACGTCCGAGGACGAGATCCGTGAGCTCGAGGAGGCGTTCCGGACGGCGGGCCGTGACATCACGACCTACCGCTATCCGGGGACTGGCCACTGGTTCGCCGAGCCGTCGCGCCCCGAATACCGCGCCGCCGCCGCGGATCTCGCGTTCGAGCGGACCGTCGACTGGCTCCGAAATGTGCTCGGCTGACGTGCAGCCGACGACGGCGTGACCGACGTGGGTCCCGGGAGCACCCGGGCGGCGCCGGACTTCCGCTTCTGTCCGCGCTGCGGCACGGCGCTCGTGGAAGGCATGTCGTACTGCCCGAAGTGTGGCTTCAACGTCGATGACCTGACGGCACCGGTCAGGCGGGTGCCGGAAGACGATCGCGGCGACGTGCCGGGATCTCGTCGCGCGAATCCGTCGCTGATCATCGCGGCGCTGATCGTGGCCGCCGGGTTGATCGGCTATGGCGTGCTCACCAGGCCGGATCCGGCCGCACCGTCGAACGCTCCGACGGTCGATGCATCCGGCGTACCCGTGTCGCTCGCTCCGGGCCTCACGGCACCGCCGTCCGCCCCGATCGTCGGCATGACGATCCAGAGCCCACGTGACGGCGAGCAGGTGTTCACGAAGGACGTCACGGTGATCGGCCTCGCGCCGCCAGGCACTCGGATCACCCGTGACGTCAGCCTCCGGCCGGACCAGCACGCGACTGCCGACAGCACGGGCCATTGGGCCATCGCCGTGACCCTTGACCAAGGCCAGAACACGTTGGTCTTCCGGATCGGTGACGACCGTTCCACCGAGCAGCAGATCGTCGTCACGTTCACAGCGCCGGTAGGCTAGAGGTCGTCGTGTAGTACGACGGTCATCCGCGCCGCGTAGTGCCGCGTGCACCGGCCTGGTGCGGAGAGACCAGACGTCCTATTGACCATGCATCCGCCATTCCCCGATACAAGCGTCGGCGGGGTCGGGGGATCGATGCATGGGACGAAAGATGGCTCCGGCGGCAGTCAGGCCGCTCCTCTTGCCATTGGTATACGTGGCAACGCTCAGCCTGGCCGGCGTGAGCTGCTTCGGGCTGGCTGTCCTTGGCTCCGAACACGTTCGCGCGACCGCGCTCGAGACGACGGCGAGCGCAGATCGCGCCGGGGTCGATTCGTTCATCTCCGAGCTGACCACCCACGACATCGCCGTCGAGACCCTCCCGGTCTCCAGGCGCACCGACCTTGAGGTCAAGCTCGACGAGCTGGTACGTGCCAACGGCCTCGACGCGATGACACTCGCGACACCGGACGGCCGCGTCCTCGCCGGCGACGTCTTGGCTGCCGCAGGCGACGCGGCCCTCGACCGGGTCAGCGCGACCAGCAGCGCCGACGTGACGTTGAGCGCTGACACCGTCCTGACCGAGGCCTTCCCGATCTCGATCGACGGTCGGATACGTCTCGTCGTGATCATCCAGCGCGATGGCGCGCCGATCGTGGCGGCTGTCGCCGCCGCACGTCGCGACCTGCTCGTGGTCGCGATCGGTGCCGCCATCGTCTTCGCGATCCTCCTCCGCGCGATCTTCCGGGCGGCCGGTATCCGCCTGCGGGACCAGGCGGAGGCGCTCGCGGAATCGAGGCGCCGAGACGCCCTCACCGGTCTGTTGAACCACGGGGCCGCCGTGTCGCTGCTCGGTGAGGTCCTCGCGCGGGCCACGGCTGACGCCGAAGCCGTCGGGATCTGCCTCGTCGACATCGACAATTTCCGACTGCTCAACGACACCTACGGCTCCGACGCCGGGGATGAGGCGTTGGCGGTCGTCGCCCGGGCGCTGGAGTCGGAGGCAACGGCGTGGCACGCCATCGCGCGCTTCGGTCCGGACGAGTTCCTCGCGATCGCCCCCGCCGCGGTCGCGCGGTCCTTGCCGGACGCCATGGAGCGCGTCCAGTTCGCGCTGCGCGCCACGAGCGTCCGGTTCGACGAGTCCGAGCTGTTGCCGCTCACGGTGAGTGCCGGCGTCACCTACTTCCCGTTCCACGCTGGCGGCGTGAATGAATTGCTCTCTGCGGCGACCGTCGCTCTCGGCGAGGCCAAGGCCGGCGGCGGGGACCGGACGATCATCGCGGACGCATGGGCGAACGAACCGAAGCGGCAACAGACGAGCTTCGACGTCCTGCAGGGTCTCGTCACGGCGATCGACAACAAGGACCGCTACACGAAGCGCCACTCCGAGGATGTCGCGACGTACGCGCTCTTCCTGGCCTCGAGGTCGGGGCTGGACGACGCTCTTCTTCCCACGCTCCGGACAGCCGGCCTCCTGCACGACATCGGGAAGATCGGAGTACCCGACGACATCCTGCGCAAGCCCGGCCGACTCACGCCGTACGAGTACGAGATCGTCAAGCAGCACGTCGCGCTGGGTGATCTCATCGTCCGCGGTCTTCCGGACATCGACCACGTACGGGCGGGCGTTCGCCATCACCACGAGCGGTGGGACGGCCAGGGCTACCTGGACGGTCTGACCGGCGTCGGCATCCCGCTCATCGCGCGCATCCTCGCCGTGTGCGACGCCTTCTCGGCGATGACGACGACGAGGCCGTATCGCAAGGCGCTCAGCGTAGAAGAGGCGCTCGACGAGCTGCGCGCAGGGGCAGGCGGCCAACTCGACCCGGCGCTGGTCGCGACGTTCGTCGACGGGATCGAGAACGACCCCGATGCCCCGCTTCCAGGAGCGGATCGCACGAGCATCCGGCTATGGACGCCAACGACGCGCGCGGCATGACGAAACAGCGACGGCCGCTGCGACGTCGCGAGGCCGATCGCCTGGCCATGGCGGCGATGGCCGTTTTCCTCATCGGTGCAGTCTTCGCAGCGGCACGTCCGGCGGTCGCGGCGGGTCTCCTGCCGGAGGCATCCCTCCCGGTCGACGTGCCATCGCTGCCGGTCGAGTTGCCGTCAGTCGCGCTGCCGGACCCGACAGTCGTCGTGCCCACCCTGCCCCCGACGCCGCATCCGACCCCCCGTCCCACGCCTCGGCCGACGTTGCCTCCGCTTCCGACGCTGCCACCCGTCCCGAGCCTGCCGCTGCCGTCACTCCCGACGCCCAGTCTCCCCACACCGAGCTTCCCGACGCCCAGCGTCCCCGCACCCAGCCTCCCGACACCGAGCCTGCCGACACCGACGCAGTCACCTCGGGGATCGTCGTCGCCCAGCCCGGCAGCTGCGTCGGCGACATCGTTGCCGGGAGCGGGCGGTCCGATCGGTTCCGGCACGACAGCCTCGGAGGCCGGACCAGAGGACGACGCGTCTGGTCGCTCGCCTGTGCCTGCCGACCCTGGACAGCCGAGCGACGTGGCTGCAGGACCCCTCGACGGCATCGTCCTGCCCGGCCTGCTCATCGGCGTCCCCGCCGTCCTCGTGATCGCGGCTGTCATCGCACAGCTCGCTGTGGGCGCGGCGTGGCTCCCGGTCATCCGGAGGTGGCTCCACCGGCGCTTCGTTTGATCTCCGGGTTGAGCGCACCGACCTGATCGGCGACACGCGATACTCGCCGGATGAAGCTGTACTTCGCTGGACCGTTGTTCACGACGCCGGAGCGCACGTGGAACGCCGAGGTGGTCGCCGCTCTTCGAGCGGCAGGCCATGAGATCTTCCTGCCGCAGGAACAGGAACCTGGCAAGGACGCGGCGGGGATCTTCGCGACCGACGTCGGTGGCATCGACTGGGCGGACGGACTCGTCGCGATCATGGACGGCGCGGATCCCGATTCCGGTACGTGCTGGGAGGTCGGCTACGCGTACGGCAGCAGGAAGCCCGTCGTCCTCGTCCGTACCGACTTCCGCGACCTTGCCGGCAAGGCCGGGACCTACAACCCGATGATGGCGGAGTCTGCGACCGTGCGGCTGGACCTACCCGCTGCCTCGACGACCGAGGTCATCGCCGCGATCCTGGACGCGCTCGCGAAGGTCGAGGGCGGCCGCGCGGCCTGACGCTTCAGCGCTGTTCGAGGACGGCGCCAAGCTGCGGGTCGTGCTCGCGCTTGTGGCCGTACATCTGATAGACGACGAGGTCATCCAGCGAGTATCCGGCCCCGTACCACGGGATCGTCCCGACCTCCTGCCAGACGTGCTGTGGGATCGCGCGCGCGTGGCGCATCGCGCGCTCGTGCGCATCGAGGAACTCGGCCAACACCTTCTCCACCGGCCAATCCTTGCGGACGGCCGCCTGATCATCATTGAACGTCCCCGGATCGGCGTCCATCAGATCGCTCTCCCTGGGTGCGTCGACGAACGTCGAGAGCACGTCAGCGAACCTGACCTCGAACGCGCCGAGGTGGCCGAGGAGATCCTTGGCCGTCCAGACACCGAGGGCGATCCGCTCCCAATCGGCGGCCGTGTAGCGGTCGATGGTCGAGCGGATCGTCCGCTGGCCATACATCAGGACGTCGAGGGTCTGCATGCCGCGAGCGTACCCGGCCGACGTACCATCGCGAGCATGTCCGACGAGTCGCCGCGCGTCGAGACCGCGCTGCGCATGTTGACGAAAGCCCGTCTCCTCTCGATGCAGGTGCCGGGCTTCGTCGTCGGTCGATGGGTCGATGCGTGGGAAGCGGAAGCCGCCCGCCGCGGGGTGGAGGCGAGCGCCGATTCGTGGGAGGACGGCATCCGCTGGATCGTGGCGAAGGTGGCCGCCGGAGAGCAGCCACCCGATTGACGCCTACGGGGCGATGGTCAGGTTCCCCGTGTACAGGTCGACGATGCCGTTCCCGACTTCGTACGCGGTCCCGACGAGGTGACCACCACCTCGGATACCGGTCATGTCGCCCGTGCCTTGGCCCGCGGCGAACCCGCCGATGGTCCCGGGCGAATTCGGCGAAGACGCTGCGTCGACCAGCAGCTTGAACGTACCTTCGTCGTTGTCGCAGGTCAGCGTCTTCACGATATGGAACGTGAACGTCCCGCGGTTCTTGCGACCACCGAAGTTCGCGAAGCCCTCGGTCGTCGCCGTCCCGGAGTCGCAGAGGACTCCTCCGGTGGTCCAGAAGACTTCGTCACCCGTGTCGAAGTTCACGTCGATCGTGATCGTCGACTCGACGGGTGGTCCCGCTGATACCGCGGGCGCAACGACGAGCGCTCCCACGATCCCGATGACGGCTCCGATCCGTCCTGCACGCATGGCTTCCTCCCTGTGACGGATACGTCCCCGGCACTGTAGATGGCGTCCATCAGCCCGGATTCGTTCGATGTTCTTCATACCGCCTTCATCCAGGCGATATGGGAACGGCCGTACGATGTGGTCGTCGCCGCGATCGATGTGGCGACATGCACTGGAGCACGAGACTGTGATCTTCGATCCGTTGTACCTCCTCTTGATCATCGCGACCGTCGTGATCTCGGGCGGCGCGCAGCTGTATATCCGCTCGACCTACAACCGTTGGAGCCGCGTCCCGAATGCTGCCGGTGTCAGCGGCGCACAGGTCGCCGAGCTGCTGCGTCAGCGGGCCAGGTTCGGGGACCGGTCGGGCTCGGATGCCATCACGTCGATCCAGGTCGCACCCGGACAGCTGTCTGACCACTTCGACCCGCGTGATCGTTCGCTGTCCCTCTCGGAGCAGGTCGCGACCCAGCCCTCGATCGCCTCCATGGCGATCGCGGCTCACGAGGTGGGTCACGCGCAACAGGCGGCCGAGGGGAGCGCGTTGATGCAGCTCCGGAGCCTCCTGGTCCCGGCCGCGTCGGTCGGGTCACAGTTCGGCATCCTGCTCATCATCGGCGGGTTCTTCCTGCAGATGACCGGCCTGATCCTCATCGGCGTCGCGCTCTTCGCGCTCGCCGTGGCGTTCGCGGTGCTGACGCTGCCCGTCGAGATCCAGGCGAGCCAGAAGGCACTGGCCATGCTCGAGTCGACCGGCATCGTGACGACGACGCAGGAGCGGGACGGCGTCAAGTCGATGCTGACCGCGGCCGCGTTCACGTATCTCGCCGCTGCGATCACGGCGATCCTGACGCTCCTGTACTACCTGACCCTGGCGCGCAGGAGCAATTGAGCGCCTCGTGACGCGACCGCGGATCCCCGAGGAGGTCCTCACGGCCGCGCACGAGCGATCGAAAGCGCGGGCCGCGCGCGATTGGGCGACGGCAGATCGACTTCGAGGGGAGATAGAAGCCGCCGGCTGGACGGTCGTCGACCGCGGCACCGACTTCGCATTGTCGCCGTCGGGGCCTCCCGACGTCGAGGAGGGGTCGCGGATCCGGTACGGCGCGTCGAAGAACGTTCCATCCCGGTTCGAAGAGACCGCGGTCGGCGTAGCGACCGTCGTCCTCATCGCGACGGACTGGCCGGCCGACATCGAGCGCGCGCTCTCGGCGTTGCGGGCGACGTCGCCGGGTGACACGTCCATCGTCGTGGTCGCGGATGATCCGTCCGAGGGCCGATCCGGGGCGTTGGACGTCGAAGGCATCGACGTCGTCTGGACGAGCGAGCGGCTGGGTCACGGTGCTGCCACGAACATCGGCATCAGGCGGGCGAGCGGGCCGATCGTCATGCTGATGGACGCGAGCGTCGAGCCCACGGGCGATGTGGTCACTCCGCTCGTTCGCGCGCTCGACGATCCGACCGTCGCGGTCGCCGGTGGCTGGGGCCTCACGTCGAGCGATCTGCGCACCTTCTCCGACGCCCCGGCCGGTGATGTCGACGCGGTCGAGGGCTACCTGATGGCGTTCCGTCGCTCGGACGCGGCCGAGCGTGGCCCGCTGGACGAGCGGTTCCGCTTCTACAGGAACCTCGATATCTGGTGGAGCCTCGTGCTGCGCGACCAAGGGGAAGGCAGTCCGCCCAGACGAGCCGTCGCGGTCGAGGTCCCAGCGACGAGGCACGAGCACCGCGGCTGGGCGGGCCTCCCCGAGGAGGAGCGGGCGCGTCAGTCGAAGCGCAACTTCTACCGGATCATCGACCGGTTCGGATCGAGGCGCGACCTGCTCATCAGCACGGGCGCCTAGGCTCGGATCCGGGACTGTCAGGCCCAGGGTCAGGCGCGTCGCCGGACCGTCGACCTGTCCTTGCTGTCGACCACGTCGTAGCCCGCGGCGCCGATCTCGTCCCGGAGCGCGTCGGCTCGTGTGTAGTCCTTCCCCGCGCGAGCTGCCTCGCGGTCGCGTAGCAAGGCCGCCACGTGCTCGGGGACGTCTGCGGCCCCGGCGTCGGCCCAGACCGTGTGAAGATCCAGACCCAGGACCGCGTCGGCATCGAGCGCGAGCCAGCGACGCTCGTCGGCCTGCAGATCGCTCCGCAGGACCTCGCGGATCGTGACCAGCGCGGCGGGGAGGTCCAGGTCGTCGTCCAGTGCCGCGACGAACCGGTCGTGGGATGCCCGGCCCGCATCGGACAACGGCGCGGTCGGCGCGTGGGCGCGGTCGGACACGGGATAGTCGGCGTCACCGAACCCCGCGACCCCGTTCGCCGTACCTTCGGGTCGATCGCCCGCAGCACCGGCGGTCAGGACCCGCGGGGCCGCCCACGGGCCGTCTGCCGGCGGCGGCCCGAGCGCGGCCAAGCGCGACCGGAGCGAGGAAAGTGCAGAGGCCGCCGCGCCGATCGACTCGTCGGAGTAGTTCAGCTTGTGGCCGTAGCGCGACGAGAGGACGAGGTAGCGGAATGCCAAGGGGTCGATCCCGTCATCGATGAGCTCTGTCACGCGCTGGAAGTTGCCGGCGGACTTCGCCATCTTCCGGCCGGCCATCAGCAGGTGCTCCCCGTGGACCCAGGTGCGCGCCGGCGGCCCACCGACCAGCGGCGCCGATTGGGCGATCTCGTCTTCGTGGTGCGGGAAGATGTTGTCGATACCACCGGTGTGCAGGTCGAACCGGTCGCCCAGGTATCTCCGCGCCATCGCGGAGCATTCGAGGTGCCAACCTGGGTAACCGTCGCCCCATCGTGGGGTCGGCCACTTGAGCGAGCGTCGCGGACCGGCGGCTTTCCAGAGCGCGAAGTCGGCCGGGTCACGCTTGTCGGCCTCGACCTCGCCGCGGTGACCGGCGCGCAGGTCGTCCAGCGAGTTCCCCGATAGCCCCCCGTACTCCGGGAACGACGAGACGGAGAAGTACACGTTCCCTGCCTCGGACTGGTAGGCAAGCCCCTGATCCTCGAGCGCCTCGGCCAGCGCGACCATCTCTGTGATGTGCTCGGTCGCGCGCGGGAACACGTGCGCGGGCAGGATGTTCACGAGGGCCTCGTCGGCGTGGAACGCCGCCTCGTACGCGTCCGCGATCTCCGCGGTCGTCTTGTGCTCGAGGCCAGCCTGCACGAGCATCCGGTCCTCGCCGCGGTCGAACTCGTCCTCGCGCAGATGGCCGACGTCCGTGATGTTCTTGACGTGGAACACCTCGAGCCCGTGGTAGATGAGGACGCGCCGGATCAGGTCGGCCAGCAGGTTCGACCGGAGGTTGCCGACGTGGGCGAATCGGTACACGGTCGGTCCGCAGGTGTACATCCGGACGCGGCCCGGTTCGAGCGGATCCACCGGCTCGACGGAGCGCGTCAGGGTGTTCCGGATCCGAAGCGTCATGCGGACATCGTAGGGGTGGAGGTTCCGCCCCTAACGAGCGGGACCATTCCTCGTTATGCCATCAGAGGCCTCGCGGTTCCCA
>DATHTG010000085.1:0-8484 GCA_035463515.1 Candidatus Limnocylindrales bacterium | reverse complement strand
GTCCCTCCGGCGTCGTCGTGGCGCTCCTCGGCCTCCTGGGCATCGTGGGTGGGGCGATGCTGGTCGCCGCGCTTCCCGGCGACCGTCCGGCCGCATCGCCGTCGCCGAGCCAGGCAGTCGTCGAGACGCCATCGCCCACCCCCGAACCGACGCCGTCACCCTCGCCGACCCCGGAGCCCACGCCGTCGCCGACCCCGACCGTCGAACCGTCACCCGAGGTGACGCCGCTCCCCGAGGGAGAGGTGGCCGATCTTTGCGAGATCTTCTTCGATATCCCGTGCGGCCTTGGCGCGGGCCGCTATGCGCCATCGAGGTTCCGACCGGCATTCGACATCGAGCTCGGCGATGGCTGGTCGAACGCGGGTCACCAGGAGGATGTCGTGGCGCTCACTCGGGCGGAGGGGACGATCACGTTCGCCGGGCGCCTCCGGGAGGTCTACCCGGATGGCGAGTCCGACGAGCCCGGTTCGAGAGCGCGTGACGTCATGGAGGCGTTCATCGCGACCGACGGCGTCGGCGCGACCGATACCAGGGACGTGCGGATCGACCGTCGCCGAGGCTTCTCAAGCGACTTCGAGCCGACCGGCACAGAGCGCGTCCCACTGTTCTCGACCGAGGGCAGCACGTTCCATCTCGAACCCGACCGGACGACCCGCGTCCTCGTCATCGACCTGCCGGGCGACGACATGATCGTCCTCGCGATCGAGCCGAACGAGGGCTACGAGCTCCGGGACATCCTCGAGACCGCCGACCCGGCTGCGGGCACCATCGACTGGCGTTGACCAGCGGTCATCGAGCGACCTCGAGCGTCCGCATCAGGAACTCGGTCCGGTCGCGTCGCGCCTCCTCCGAGCGCATCGCGTGATCGACGCCGCCGTAGGTCCGGTTCTCTGCCCCGTCGCGAGCGGCTGAACGGAGCTCCAGCGCTGACATCGTTGCGATGAAGAAGTCGTCGCCGGCGAATTGGAGCAAGACGTGCGCCGCCGCGTCGCCGATCCGCTCGATCGGGTCCAGTGGTCGGAGGGCCCGCAGATAGTCGATGCGGTCCTCCGGGATATCCCAGAACGGCAGGAACCAGTCGCCCCAGCGCGGGGTCGCTGCGATGACGACCAGCGACCGGACTCGCACGTCGTCTGCAGCTCCGAGCACCCGCGAGCATCCCGCCGAAGTCGTGACCGATGACGCCGAGACGCTCCGCGTCCACGTCCGGGCGCGTCGCGAGCAGGTCGAGGCCGGTGCGCAACCGCGCGACCTCGGCCTCGATCGCGGCGGTGTCCGCCGCGGCTCCGGTCGGGTCTCCTGCCCAGGGGAAGCGACCCTGCGGGAGGACGCTGACGACGCCGAGGGCCGCGAGCTCGACGGCTTCGTCGACGAACTGGCGCCGATCGCCGTCGGGTGCCTTCGGGTCGAACCAGTGCCACGCGACGACCCCGGCACCGCGCCGGTCCCCGACAGCGGGCCGCACGAGGAACGCCTCGACCGGTTCGCCATCGGGCCCCGGATATGTCCCGTCCTCGACCAACGCGTCGCCGCGCGGTCGTGTCGAACGCACGTCCCACGTCACTGGTCCTGCCATCCCACCTCCGATGGTCCATGGTCGCAGACGCCCGACCGTCGGTGCATCCGGGCGACACCCATAGTCCTATCGACGGTGGTCCTTTCGTGGCGCACAGTCGGGCCGTGATCCGATCGCCACGGCTGCGCACACCGTCGCGGCGCAGGCTGAAGCGACTGGCGGCCGATCCGCATGCCCTGCTTGCGGTGGCCGTCGTCCTCGCCGCCCTGTTCATCGAATTGGCCACGCGCGGCAACACGCTGCTCGTCGTCGTCCCGGCCCTGGTCTATCTGACCATCCAGAGCGCGTTCGCGCTTCGCGGCAGGATGGGCCCGTCGCCGGGCACCGATACCGCTCGACTCCTGCTCGCCCTCGCCGCCGTCCTCTGGATGAGCTTCGGGACGGGCAACCCTGCGACACTGCCGGTCGCGTCGCTGACGTTGCCGGTCGTCGTCATGGCCGCCGCGCTCGGAACGCGCCAGGTGATCGTCGTCGGGACGGCACTCGTCGGCGTGGCCGCGATCATCTACGTCAGCCCCGCTGTCACCACGCCGGTGATCCGCGAGGGTCTCGTCCAGCGCGGCATCGCCCTCGCGGCGACCGCCGTCGTCCTCGCCGCCGGGACACGACGGACGATCTCGATGCTCGAGCGCGCCGTCAGCCATGCCCAGGCCGCGAACGCCGGCATGCGGCGCAAGACGCGTCAGATGGCCGCGATCGAGGCGATCGGCCGGACGCTCGCCAACGACGGTCCCACCCCGGAAGCGCTCGACGACGTGATGGGCGTGCTCGTCGAGCGATTCGGCTACCGGTACCCGTCCATCTACATCCGAGACGGCGACGTCATGCGGTTGCGGGCGCAGCGGGGCTACGACGAGGTCATCGAGTCGTTCGATGGGACGGTCGGCGTCGTCGGCCGGGTGATGCGGACCGGCCGACCCGAGCTCGTTGCGGACGTCCACGCCGACCCGGAGTACCGCGCCGCGAGCCCCGACGTCCGGAGCGAGGTGAGCATCCCCCTGCGGGCGGGCGACGTCGTCACGGGCGTGCTCAACATCGAGACCGGTCAGGATGCCCCGCCGCTGGACGAGAGCGATCTCGACACGATGATCGTCGTCGCAGACCGGATCTCGGTCGAGCTGAGCCTGGCGCGGGAGCGCGAGGCGCTTCGGGAGCGTGCGGCGCTGTTCACGCGCCTCGCGGCGTTCGGCTCGGCCGTCAACGCCAGTCTCGAGCCAGCGACTGCCTACGGGCGGATCGTCGCCGCAGTCGCGCAGGCGCTCGAGACCGATACATCGACCCTGGTGCTCCGCGAACCATCCTCAGGAGATGACCGGATCGTGGCGATCCACGGTGGGGAGGCTCGCTACGTGGGCGTTCGGATCCCGCCGGGCGAGGGCCTCGCCGGCAAGGCGATCCTTGAACGACGTATCGTCGCGTCAGAGTCGTTCGGACGTGCAGCCTTCGCGTCGACCCTGCGCGGCGCGCCGATCGCGGGCGATATGGTCGCGGCATCGATCCCGCTGCTCGACGAGGACCGCGTACGCGGTGCCATCAGCCTCACGCGCGAGGATCTCGCCCGGCCGTTCTCGGCTCTCGAGGTCGAGGCGATGACGCTCATCGGGTCACAGGTGACCCTTGCGCTGGCGAACGTGGAGCTCCACGCGCGCGTCGCCGACGCAGCGATCCGAGATCCGCTCACCGGGCTCTGGAATCGCCGCCACCTCGAGGTGTCGACGGCGCGGCTGTTCGCCGCGAGGGCCCGTCTTCCGCTCGATGAGCGTCGGCCGATCGCGGTGATCCTGTTCGATCTGGACCATTTCGGCGCGTTCAACAAGCAGCACGGCCACATCATCGGGGACGCTGTGCTGCGGTCCTTCGGCTCGATCCTGTCGGGCAGATTGCGATCGAGCGATATCGTCGCGCGCTTCGGGGGCGAGGAGTTCGTCGCGATCCTGGACGGGGCGACCGTCGAGGAGGCGCACCGCGTCGCCGACGAGATCCGGCGCGAGCTGGAAAAGACCCGGGTCACGGGGGCGGACGGCGAATCGCTGCGCGCCACCGTGTCGGCCGGATGCGCGTCCCTCGGTCCGGCCGTGGCGACGCTCGAGGCCTTGCTCGAGGTGGCCGACGTCGGGCTGCAGATGGCGAAGCGCGGCGGCCGCAATCAGGTCGTCGCCGCCTGAGCGCCCGCGGCCGTCGCGTCGGCTAGGCTTCGCGACCGATGCCGCTCATCGCGACACAGTCCCTGACGAAGCGATACCCGGGGGGAGTCACGGCTCTCGACGACCTGACCGTCGAGCTGGAACCCGGGATCATCGGGCTGGTCGGCGCCAACGGCGCGGGCAAGAGCACGCTCCTGCGCATCCTCCTCGGTCTCCTCCCGCCGACATCCGGCGAGGCCACGGTCCTCGACTACGACGTTCGCACGCAGGGCTCCATGCTGCGGCGACACGTCGGCTACATGCCGGAGTCCGACTGCCTGCCGCCGGACACCACCGCGACCGATTTCGTCGGTCAGATGGCGCGCTGGTCCGGATTGCCCAGGGCCGCCGCCCGGGAACGGGCCGCCGAGGTGCTCCGCCACGTCGGGCTGTACGAAGAGCGCTACCGACCGATGGGTGCGTACTCGACCGGCATGAAGCAGCGCGTCAAGCTCGCCCAGGCGATCGTCCACGACCCGCGGCTCCTGCTCCTCGACGAGCCGACGAACGGGTTGGATCCCGCCGGTCGGGACGAGATGCTGGCGCTCGTCAAGCGGACCGGGACCGAGTTCGGCATCGCCGTCGTCGTCGCGAGTCATCTGCTCGGTGAGATCGAGCGGGTCTGCGATCACCTCGTGGCGGTCGACGCCGGCCGCTTGATCCGCTCGGCGCCGCTCACGACGTTCACCGAACGGACCGGCACGCTCGCCGTCGACGTCGAAGAGGGCGCACAGGACCTCGCCGCTGCCCTGGTCGCGGCGGGGCTCGAGGCCGTCGCCGACGGCCGGACCGTGCTCGTCAAGGTCGAAGACGACCGGCCACTGGACCTCGTTCGCGACGCCGTGGCCGACCTCGGGCTGCCGCTCGTCCGCATCGAACAGCGCCGCCGCGGACTCGAGGAGCTGTTCCGATGACGACGCCGACGTCGGCCGGTCCGGCCCCGACCGGTGCCACAGGCAGCATCTACGACCTGGGCTACCGCGGCTACGACGGGCCGCGCTTCGGCCGCGTCACGGTCGGCCTCGGTCTCCTCGCGCAGACGCTTCGCGAGGCATTCGGGATCGGCCGCGGCGGGCGGGCGAAGATCGCACCGTTCGTGCTGCTGATCCTGAACGTGCTGCCGGCGGTGCTCGCCGTCGGGTTCACCGCGATCGCGAGGCAATCGGGCGCCGGTGACATCCTCGAGACGGCCAACCCGATCCGCCACGACGCGTACTGGAGCCTCACCTCGACGCTCGTGATGCTCTTCTGTGCGGCCCAGGCGCCCGAACTGTTCGGCCGCGATCTTCGATATGGCGTGCTGCCGCTGTACTTCTCGCGCGTGCTGACGCGGATCGACTACGGCCTCGCGCGGACAGGCGGCCTGTTCATCGCCATCCTGATCGTCACGCTCACCCCCCAGCTCGTCCTCAGCATCGGGGCGATCCTGGCCGCGACCGATCCCGTGACGGGTCTCCAGGACGAGTCGTCCGAGATCCCGCGCTACCTGGCCGTGACGCTCCTCGGCTCTGCCGTCTTCGCCGGCGTCAGCTCGGTCGTGGCCTCGTACACGCCCCGCCGTGCGTACTCGGTCGCGACGATCATCGGCGCCTTCATCGTGCCGCCGATCGTCGTCGGTGTGATCGCGGCGCTGTCGGTCCCGGACATCGCTCGCGTGCTGCTCCTGGCCAGCCCCAGCGACGTCGTGGATGGCGTCAACGGCGCGATCTATGGGCCGCTGCGGATCGGCGGTGAGACGATCGTCCTCGCGACCCTCGACGGTTGGGTCTACGTCGTGGCCGCCGCAGCATATGTCGCGGGATCTCTCGCGATCGTCATCCGCCGCTATCTCACGGTGACGGTGTGACCGCCGTCGTCCCGGCCATGCAGGTCGAGCATGTCTCCCGGTGGTACGGCAACGTCGTCGCCGTCAACGACGTGTCATTCGCGCTCGGTGCGGGGGTGACGGGTCTGCTCGGCCCGAACGGGGCCGGCAAGACGACGCTCCTCCATCTCCTCGCCGGCTTGCTGGCACCGTCCGCGGGCACGGTCCGCATCGGCGGCCGCCCGTCGTTCGGCGATCCGAGCGTGTACGCGATGGTCGGACTCGTGCCCGAGCGCGAGGCTGTGCCCGGCTATCTGACCGGCCGGGAGTTCGTGCGCGTCAACGCCGAGTTGCAGAACGTCCGCGATGCACGCGCTGTCGTGGCAAACGCCATCGAGACGGTCGAGCTCGTCGAGGCTGCCGATCGCCCGATCCGGACCTACTCGAAGGGCATGCGCCAGCGGATCAAGCTGGCCGCCGCGCTTGTGCACGACCCGCGCATCCTGCTGCTCGACGAGCCCTTCAACGGCATGGACCCACGCCAGCGACTGCACATGATGGGCCTGCTCCAGCGGATGGCGGCCGAGGGACGGGCGATCCTGTTCTCCTCGCACATCCTCGAAGAGGTCGAGCGGCTCGCCGAGGCGGTGCTGGTCGTGTACGCCGGTCGCCTCGCGGCATCGGGCGATTTCCGTTCGATCCGCCGGCTGATGACCGACCGTCCCCATCGATTCACGATCCGCTCGTCCGACGATCGAGCCTTGGGCGCGGCCTTGCTCGCCGACCAGTCCGTGTTCGGCGTCGATCTGCTCGATGGCCGCCTCTCGGTCCAGGCCAGTGACCTCGGGACGTTCGGCCGGATCGTGGCGCCGATCGCCCGGGCTGCCGGCATCCGGCTGCACGAGCTGACGCCGACCGACGACACGCTCGAGAGCGTCTTCAGCTACCTCGTCCGCCGATGAGGGCGTTCCGGGCGCTCGTCGACGTCACGCTCCGGGCGCTCGTCGGCCGACGCCGCACGCTGTCGATCGCGTTCGTCGCCTGCCTGCCGGTCCTGCTCGCGATCCTCGTGCGGATCGGTGGTGGACGCCCGGACCCGTCGGAGATCCTCGACGCGCTCGTCATCGGCACGGTCTGCCCGCTCGTGGCGCTCGTTGTCGGTACCGGCGCGATCGGATCGGAGATCGATGACGGCACTCTCGTGTTCCAGCTGATCAAGCCGGTCCCCCGTTGGCTCGTCGCGCTCGCCAAGGCGCTCGTCGCTGCGTTGGTGACGTCGCTCCTCGTCGTCCCGCCGGTCGTGCTGACCGGGCTGCTCCTCGGCGGGCTTGGGCCCGACTCGATCCAGACGACGATCGGGTTCGCGGTCGCCTCCCTCCTCGGCGGAACGGCGTATGCGATCGGGTTCACCGCGCTCGGGGTGGTGACCGGCAGAGCGCTCGTCATCGGCCTCGGGTACACGCTGATATGGGAGGGCGTCCTTGCCGGGATCCTCGAGGGCGTCCGGTTCCTGTCCGTTCGACAGGCCACCCTCGGCGTGGCCGGGGCGCTCACCGGCGAGGACCTCGGCAGCCGCCCGCTGGGACTGGCCTTGTCGCTGGTGATCCTCGCGGTCGTCGCCGTCGGCGGCATCGCCTTGACTGCCACCGCGCTCCGCCGCTTCCAGATCCGCGCCGCCGACTGACCCGCCGTCTTGCCCACGCTTGACGCCCCGTGAGCATGCCCTCTAGCATCCGCTGACAAGCGCCCTTGCGCACCACAGTCATGACCACTTGCGGAGTTGATGGATGGATCTCGGAGCGCTATCGAGTGGCTTGCTCACCGGCCTGCGCGAGGGCGTTGAAGCGGCACTGATCATCGCGATCATCTGTGCGTACCTTGCCAAGACCGGTAACGCGCGGGAGTTCCCGAAGGTGTTCGCCGGAGCCGGCGCAGCGATCGCCTTGAGCGTGATCGCAGGCGTGATCCTCTACGTCCAGGTCGGGGGGCTGGAGGAGCCGTACGAGCAGATCTTCGAGGCGATCACGCTGTTCGCAGCGGCGGCGGTCGTGACCTGGATGCTCTTCTGGATGCGCCGCCAGGCACGCAGCGTGAAGGGCGAGCTGCAGGCAGCGGTGGATCGCGCGCTCGACCAGGGCTCGGTGATGGCGCTGGCGGTTCTGGCGTTCGTTGCGGTGATCCGCGAGGGCCTCGAGACGTCACTGTTCCTCGTCGGCCAGGCGAACTCCGCCGACCAAGGCGCGGTGTGGGTGCTCGTCGGTGCGCTGATCGGGCTGGGCATCGCCACTGTCCTGGGCGTCGGCTTCTACCAGGGTTCGCGACGCCTCAACCTCTCGACCTTCTTCCGGTGGACGGGTGTGGCGCTCATCTTCATCGCCGCCGGCCTCGTGTCCGTCGGCGTGCACGAGCTCCTCGAGATCGGGGTGATCCCATTCGGCGATCAGACGCTGTTCGACCTGTCCGCGGTGCTGCCGCATAGCGCTGAGAGTGGCAATCTCCTCGGCCAGTTCCTGCGCGCCATCTTCGGATACACCTCGACTCCGGAGGTCCTCACGTTCTTTGTCTGGCTGGCGTACATCGTGGTCGTGCTGTACCTGTTCCTGCGACCGATGAAGCCGGTGGCTCCCGCGCCTGCGACCGGCCCGGCCACGGCCTAGAAGGGCAGCAGCGAGTCCATCTCCGGGACGATCGCGTCCATCGCCAGCACGTAGATCGTCCCGAGGATCAGGCTGAACAGACCGGCGACCAGGCCGACCACGACATAGATGCGTTCCCTGGTCTGGCTCGCCACGAAGCCGACCGACGTCAGCACGACGATCGCGAAGTTCGAGATCAGCAGCCCGAGCACGAAGGCCAACAGCATCGGGATGCCGAGGCCGGCACTCGCCGCGCCGCCGACGGCGCCGATGAGCAGGACCTGC